>CAZZPN010000020.1:0-12109 GCA_964655495.1 uncultured Oscillospiraceae bacterium | reverse complement strand
AGAAAATTGCGTTATACGGAAGCGGGAATATCATAATAAGATATTTTTCTAAAATAATTGCAACTATACCTATCATCTGGAAGGTTGTTTTTATTTTTCCGCTCCATGCAGCCGCAATAACAGTTCCCGAGGACGCCGCAACAAGTCTTATTGCAGATACCATAAATTCTCTTGCGATTATTATGACAGCTATTATTCCGCTGAATTTTCCTGCACTAACAAGCATTATAAGTGCTGATACAACAAGAATTTTATCGGCAAGAGGGTCTAAAAATTTTCCGAAATTAGTTATCTGATTATACTTTCTTGCGATATGTCCGTCTATAAAATCGGTGAGTGAAATAAGTATAAAAAGTCCGGCTGTTATAATGTCGTAGTAAGGTTTTTCTAAAAAGCATATGAAAAATATAAAAACCGGTACTAAAAGTATTCTTAAAATTGTGATTTTGTTTGCAGTTGTCATTTTTCATTCCTCCGTATTTTTTAATGACGCTTCTGTCATTTCTTTTTCCATTTTTTCCATAACCCTTGCGTTAAGCTCCTCGGCAGCATTGTAGCCAAGCTTCTTTTGTCTGTTGTTCATTGCGCCTACCTCTACAACAACGGCAAGGTTTCTTCCCGGTTTTACAGGGATAGTGAGCGACGGAACATCAATTCCCAAAATGTTGGAATACTCGGTTGTAAGCCCCACTCTGTCATAATGCTTTTGTGGGTTCCATGCCTCTAAGTTTATAACAAGGTCAATATTCGCAGTTTGCTTTATGCTTCCCATACCGAAAATTCTTTTTACATCAATTATTCCGATACCTCTTATTTCGATAAAATGTCTTATCGTTTCGGGCGCTGAGCCGTAAAGAGTGTAGTCCGAAACTCTTTTTATTTCAACGGCATCGTCTGCCACAAGTCTGTGTCCTCTTTTTACAAGCTCGATTGCCGTTTCTGATTTTCCCACTCCGCTTTCGCCGGTGATTAAAACACCTTCGCCGTAAACCTCGCACAAAACTCCGTGAATGGTTATGCGTTCTGCAAGTTCAACCGATAAAAACGAAATAAGATTTGCCATAAAACGAGATGTTGACTGCTTTGAACGCAAAACAGGAATTTTAAATTCTTTTGCCGCATCTATTATTTCGGGGAAAATTTCCATATCTCTTGAAATAAAAAGAGCAGGTATTCCTGTTTTAAAAAGCGACCTCATACAATGAAGTCTTTCTTCGGGCAGAATTTTGCTCATATAGGTCATTTCAACTTTTCCGAGTACTTGCAGGCGGTTACAGTCAAAATAATCAAAAAAGTCAACAAGCTGCAGCCCCGGTCTGTTTACATCTGTTGTTTTTACATGAATTTCGCTAAGGTTTCTTTCGTTATACACCGTTTCAAGCTTGAATTTATCAACTATTTGCTTAATTGTAACAAAAAAATCACCGGTTTTCATAGCTTCCTCCCGTTTTTTTGAATCTGTAAAATTATACTATAAAAATATTATACATTATTTTTCCAAAAAAATCAACAGCTAATGGTAAAAAAATAAGGGGACTGCAAAAAAAGTTGATTTTTTTACAGTCCCCCTCCTATACACAGGTTTAATTTTTCAAAAGAATTTCAACAAGCTGTAAATCAAATATATATCCGTTATCCATTGTAAATTTAAGATATTCTCCGAGAGGTGTTTTTAAATCGTGAAATGTTCCGAAAACATCTTCTTCAATTACTTCGCCGTTTTTAGTAATTTCAAAAAAACCTTCGAGCGCATTTTCAGTTAAAGAAGTCAATTTTGTAAGCTTTATGTCGTATTTGTCTGTACCGACCGTTATTGCTCCTCTTGTTGATGCTTCGTTTTCTTCATCCTGAAAATCAATACTGAAAATTCCCGAAGCTGTCTTATCGTTTAGGCTTTTTGCCTGAACTGCAAAGCCCATTGTGTTTTCAACATTCATGTATATCGGTTTGTTTTTTTTATCAGCGTAAACATTAAAATCAGTTTTTTCGGTGTGAATACTAACTCCGCTTTCGCTTATGCTCACTGTTCCCAAAAGCTTTTCATAAATTACGGTATTATCCTTTTCTGCACGGAAGTAGCCTTTAATTTCAGTATCGGACATTGAAACCGGCTCTGTCATATCAAGCTCGTAACGCACCTCTCTGTTATCCTCGTAACAAATTGCGATAGCTCTTAAATTAACAAGCTTTGTGCCTTTTGTTGTGTTAATTGAAAGCCTTCCCGATTTTATTTCATCACTGCCAAAATCAAGAAATTTCTGAACATTATTCGTTGAAATGCTGTAATCGGCAGTTGATAAAAATTCTGCAGCCTCTGTTTTTTCCTGTTCTTTTTGTTCTTCCCCTTGTGTATTTGGAGTTTCTGTCTGTCCGCTTTGTTCAGGCTCCTGAGTTACCGGCTCTTTTTCTTCGGATTTTTGGGGAGTGGTAAGATAAACAGTGCTTGTTTTTCCATCCCATTGTACATCTTTCCCCAAAGCTTCGCCCACAGCGCGTACAGGCAGATATGTAGTGCCGTTATGAATAAATGGCTCAACAGCATTTCCGTTTGCGTCTTTAGGTGAAATTTCAGTGCCGTCTATAACGATTTTTATGTTGGAATAGAATGCTTCAAGCATTTCAGTGCCGCTCTTTGCGATAGCTGCACCGTTTGATAAAATTATCCCAATTAAAATTCCTGATAATAAAAATTGCAGTTTGTTTTTCATAAAAAAGCTCCTCCGTTTGTTAGAATATTTTTAATTTTTTTACTAATAATACCATAAAATAAGCATTTTGTAAATGTTTTTAACTGATTTTTTCTTTTCATTTCGGTTACACAAAAATTACAAAAAACACAGCGTAGAAAAATTATTATAAAAAACAATAAAAATGTTGACAAAAGGTTTACAAAGGGATATAATTATAGTATATGTAGTAATATACCTATTTTTAATATAGACAAAAAATAGACCAAAACGGAAGGATGTTGACGATGTTTAATTTCAGACAGGATATTGGAGTGGATTTGGGAACAGCGACAGTTCTTATTTATGTAAAAGGCAAGGGGATAGTTTTAAGAGAGCCCTCGGTTGCGGCGGTTGACAAGCTTTCCGGAAAGCTTTTTGCAGTAGGCTATGAAGCACAGCGTATGATCGGAAGAACTCCGGGCAATATAGTTGCGGTGCGTCCGCTTCGTGACGGCGTTATTTCAGATTATGATGTAACGGAAAAAATGCTTCGTGCATTTCTTGCTAAGGTAGGCTTGTCAAAGCTTTTTAAGCCAAATATTATGATATGCGTTCCGTCGGGTGTTACCGATGTTGAAGAACGCGCTGTTAAAGATGCGGCAATTCAGGCAGGCGGAAGAAGAGCATATATTATTGAAGAGCCTATCGCTGCGGCAATAGGAACGGGCGTTGATATTTCTCAGCCTAATGGCTCAATGATTGTTGATATCGGTGGCGGAACAACGGATATCGCTGTTATTTCGCTTGGTGGCGTTGTTGTGTCTGCTTCAATAAAAGTTGCCGGAGACAAGTTTGACGATGCGATTATAAAATATATAAGAAAAACCCATAATGTCCTTATCGGTGAGAGAACAGCTGCCGAAATCAAACACAGTGTGGGCAGTGTATATCGTGGCGGCGAAGAAAGAACAACAGAAGTAAAAGGAAGAAACCTTCTTACAGGACTTCCGAAGATATTTACCGTTACTTCAACTGAAATTTACGAAGCACTTATTGATACAGCGCTTCAGATTGTTGATGCCGTTCATCAGACACTTGAAAAAACACCGCCTGAGCTTGTGGGTGATATAGCAACAGACGGTATTGTATTAACAGGCGGCGGAGCGCTTTTGGACGGACTTAGTGAGCTTATATGCGAAAGAACGGGGATAAAAGCGATTGTTGCCGATGATCCTACAACTTGTGTTGCAATCGGTACCGGAAAGGCTTTAGAGCAGACTGCACTTCTTTCCGATACTTCAAATTCAGTTGCAGGAAGAAGATACTACGACAATACAAATTCATAATAAAATCGCGTGACAGAAGCTAAAAAAAACGAGGTTCGGATAACTACTGTCACGCTAAGGCAGAAAGGCTGTGTATCAGAGAGAATGACATACTTAGAGAATAATTTTGATGTTGCAATAGTCGGTGCAGGACACGCAGGTATTGAGGCAGCGTTTGCGTCAGCAAGACTTGGACTAAAAACAGTTATTTTTTCAATCAGCTTGGATGCTGTTGCAAATATGCCCTGTAACCCAAGCATCGGCGGAACGGGCAAAGGTCATTTAGTCCGTGAAATAGATGCCCTCGGCGGTGAAATGGGAAAGGCGGCAGATGCAACCTTTTTGCAGTCCCGTATGCTTAATCGCGGTAAAGGTCCGGCTGTTTACTCTTTAAGAGTGCAGGAGGACAGAAAGCTTTACCATATGGAAATGAAAAAAAGGTTAGAAAATCAACAAAACCTTCTTTTAAAGCAGGCTGAAATAGTAAAGCTTGATGTGGAAGATGGAAAAGTGAGTGCCGTATGGGATAATCTTGGGGTAAAATACAGCGTAAAAAGCGTTGTTATTGCTACGGGAACATTTTTAAAAGGAAAAATTATAATAGGTGAATATTTTGAGCCGGGCGGCCCTGACGGACTGTTTCCGGCGGATAAGCTTTCGGACTCTCTGATTGAAAACGGAGTTAAGCTTATGCGATTTAAAACCGGAACTCCGGCAAGAGTACACTCTGACAGTATAGATTTTTCAAAAATGGAAGTACAGCCGGGCGACGAGGAAATAACACCGTTTTCTTTTGAAACGAAAGAAAAGCTTTCAAATAAGGTTGTATGTCATCTTACATATTCAACCCAAAAAACAAAACAGATTGTAAACGAAAATATCCACCGTTCACCGCTTTACAGCGGAAAAATAACGGGGATAGGGCCGAGATACTGTCCTTCGTTTGAGGATAAGATAATGCGTTTTCCCGAAAAAGAGCGTCATCAGCTTTTTGTTGAGCCGATGGGACTTGATACAAAGGAAATGTATATCCAGGGGCTTTCCACTTCACTTCCTTACGATGTACAGGTGGAAATGTACCATTCTATAATAGGTCTTGAAAATGCACAGATTATGAGACCTGCTTACGCAATAGAATACGATTGCGTTGACCCGACAGAGCTTACCTTGGGGTTACAGTTTAAAAAAATAAAAGGACTTTTCGGAGCAGGTCAGTTTAACGGTACCTCGGGCTATGAGGAAGCGGCGGCGCAAGGCTTGATTGCCGGAATAAATGCCGCAAGATATGTAAAAGGTCAGGAAGAATTTCATCTTACAAGAGATAATTCATATATAGGAGTTCTTATTGACGATATTGTTACAAAAGGAACAAATGAGCCTTACAGAATGATGACCTCAAGAAGCGAATACAGACTTCTTCTTCGCCAGGATAACGCAGATTATCGCTTAACTCCTTTTGGCTATGAGCTTGGACTTATTTCAAAGGAGCGTTATGAAGCTTTCTTGGAGAAGTATAAAAAAATCGATGCAGAGGTTGAAAAGCTTGAGAATATGTATTTAGGACCAACCGAACGGGTGTTATCTGTTTTAATGAAGTACGACAGCACTCCGATAAAATCGGGAATTAAAGTAAGCGAGTTGCTCAAAAGACCTGAGCTTGATTATGATAAGCTTATGGAAATGAGTGATGAAATACTGCCTTTGGATGAGGAAATAAAAGAAGAAGTTACCATACTTATAAAGTATGACGGATATATAAAACGGCAAATTGCACAGGTAAATCAGTTTAAAAAGCTTGAAGAAAAGAAGCTATCGCCTGATTTGGATTATGACAGCGTTTACGGTCTTAGAATAGAAGCAAGGCAGAAGCTGAAGAAACAAAAACCCTTATCATTGGGACAGGCATCAAGAATATCGGGTGTTTCACCTGCTGATATTTCAGTTATGCTTATATATCTTGAACAACAGTCAAGAGAAGAAAAAGAGGAAACAGAAGAAAAATAAAAAGTTTTAAAAGCTGCCCAAAAAGGAGGAATAAAAAATGTCGGAAAAACTTATACTCATCGTTGACGATGAAAAACCTATTGTGGATATATTAAAATTCAATCTTGAAAAAGACGGATATAAAACGATAGAAGCATATGACGGAAGAACAGGACTCGACCTTGCTTTAAACTCAAATCCCGACCTCATTCTTCTTGATGTAATGCTTCCTGAAATGGACGGATTTTCAGTTTGCAGAGAAATAAGAACAAAATCTCAGGTGCCGATAATCCTTTTGACAGCAAGAGAAGAAGAAGTTGACAAGGTGCTTGGTTTAGAGCTTGGCGCAGACGACTATATCACAAAGCCGTACAGTGTGCGTGAGCTTTCTGCAAGAATAAAGGCAAATTTAAGAAGAAGCTCAAACGAAGGTGCAGCTTTACAAAGCGGAAGTATAATGAAATTCGGAAGACTTTCCATTGATACCGAGCGTTTTGAGGTTGTTAAAAACGGCGAAACCGTTGAGCTTACAATAAGAGAATTTGAACTCTTAAGCTTCCTTGCAACCAACCCCGACAAGATTTTTTCAAGAGAAAAGCTGTTGGAAAAAGTATGGGGTTATGAATACTACGGTGATGTGAGAACTGTCGATGTAACCGTAAGAAGACTTCGTGAAAAATTAGAGGATAACCCGGGTGAGCCTGATTTTGTTATAACAAAAAGAGGTCTTGGCTACTATTTTAATAAAAATTGTAAGTAGAAATGATAAAAAGAGGCTAATGCTTATATGTATAGCCTCTTATGTATATACGGAGAACAAATATGTTAAGAAGTGTACAGTCAAAAATTGTAATATTGTTTATGCTTGTTATGCTTTCTGTATTCATTGTTGCCGGAACGCTTATCGTGGGAAATGTAACACAGTTTTATTATAACGATTTTATGTCGCAGATGGAGGGCAGCGTTTTTGACCGAGAGTTTGAAGCATCGTTATCTGATGCCGTGAGGTCAGAAAATGTAGAAGAAAAGATAACCGAGCTGCTTGATGCCTACTACGGAAAAATCGGTGTTGATTCATACAGAAACTACGCACTTTTAGACGGAAAGAACGGCAGATACATCTCCGGCTCAAGCGGAGTGGAGCTTACAAATATCGAAGCTACAAAAAATGTTCTTCTTGCCCTTAACGGAAAAAAAGGTAATTCCGTAGATTTAAAAAGCAAGTACATTGATTATGCTTATCCCGTTATAAAAGACGGAAAAACCGGTTATGTTATTTATGTGTATGAAACAAGGGATACGATAAATAACTTTTCGGGGAGTATGATTGAAACAATCGTAAATGCGCTTGTTATCGGACTTATTATTTCGATACTATTAGGATACCTTCTTTCAAAAACGATAACGCATCCTATAAAAAACTTAACCGGCAGAGCAGAAAAAATCGCAAACGGTTTTTTCGATACCGGAAAAATGTCCTCACAAAAAGACGAAATCGGCGTCCTTACAAATACATTTGTTACAATGGGCAGACAGCTGAAGGAAACGGTGTTCCAGATTGAAGACCAGAAAACAAAAATAGAAACTATTTTAGAGTGTTCGTCCGACGGAATAGTGGCATTTGATACCAAAGGAAAAATAATTCTTATAAACCCTGCCGCTGAAAAACAGCTCGGGATAAATGAACAGTCCGATGTGGATTTTGATTCATTCTTTTCTAAAATTTTTGATGATATCGCCCTTGGTGATTTTATATATCTTGATAATGAAAAACAGGTTGTAAAAGAGGGTGTATGGAATGAATATTACTTAAAATTCTATTTTAATAAGTTTACATATTCTGATCTTACAACAGGCGGACTTATTGTAAATATTCAGGATATCACGCAGATGCAGAAGCTTGAGCTTTCAAGACGGGAATTTGTTGCAAATGTATCGCATGAGCTTCGTACACCGCTGACTACCATAAAAGCATATATAGAAACCTTGCAGTCAGGAGATGTCGAAAAAGAAACCCGTGAAAGATTCTTAGAAACCATGAATAAAGAAGCGGACCGTATGACAAGACTTGTTTCGGACCTTCTTACCTTATCAAGACTTGATAACGGAGTAAAACTCAATCTTTCGTATATGTATATTGAGGATATTTTGTCGGGAGTTGCAGAGAGAATGCAATTTGAGGCAAGAACGAAGGAGCAGATATTGGTATATAACTCAATTAACCATATACCAAAAATTCCGCTTGACGGAGATAAGATGGAGCAGGTGCTTATAAATATCGTGTCAAACGCTATAAAATATACGCAACCCGGCGGAAAAATCGAAATCTTTTCAAGCTTTATATCCGATAACGCAATTATAAGGGTAAAGGATAATGGTATTGGTATTGCAAAGCAGCATCTTGACCGCCTTTTTGAAAGATTTTATCGTGTTGATAAAGCACGAAGCAGAGAACAGGGCGGAACGGGACTTGGTCTTGCTATTGCAAAGGAAATCGTGAATGCACACGCAGGTGATATAAAGATAAATTCCGAAGTAAATGCGGGAACGGAAATAATAATTACGCTCCCTGTTGATAAGAGTTTATCTGAGGAATGATAAAAATAAAACAGAAAAGGAATAAAAAATGGGCAAATTATTAAGAGCAATAACAGATGATGGCTTTGTGAAGGCATTTGTATTTGATTCAACAGATGTCGTTTTAAAAGCGCAGAAAATTCATAATCTTTCAAATGTTGCAACTGCAGCTTTGGGAAGAACATTAACGGCGGCTGTTTTAATGGCAGGCGACTTAAAAAACGAAAAAGACAGAGTAAGCATACAGATAAGGTCTGACGGCGAAATCGGAAATATCGTTGCCGAATGTTATAAAACGGGGGAAGTAAAGGGCTTTGTTTCAAATAATGATGTCAATCTCCCTTTAAGGCAGGACGGAAAGCTCGATGTTGCAGGTGCACTTGGGCACAGCGGCTCTTTAACTATCGTAAAAGATTTGGGGCTAAGTGAGCCGCAGACGGGAACGGTTGAGCTTGTTTCGGGAGAAATTGCGCAGGATATTTCCTATTATTATATGCAGTCCGAGCAGATTCCTACCGTTATAGGTCTTGGCGTTCTTGTTTCAAAGGAAGGTGTGCTTTTAGGCGCAGGTGGTTATATGGTGCAGCTGCTTCCTGACCATACAGATGATATTATTGATAAAATAGAAAAAAATGCTTTAAATCTTCCAAAATCAGTTTCACTCTTTTTTGCAGAGGATAAGGACCCTAAAGTTCTTATGGAAACTGTGCTGAAGGATATGCCTTATAAAATTCTTGAGGAAACTCAAAGTGTTTATAAATGCGACTGCTCCCGTTACAGAGTAGAAAAAGCAGTTATCAGCTTAGGCAAAAAAGAAATAGAAAAAATGATTGAAGAAAAAAAGAGTGTTGAGGTTGCGTGCCATTACTGTAAAAAGAATTACACTCTTGAAGCCGAAGATTTAGAAATACTTCTTAACATTGCAAAATAAACAAAAGAGCTGTGATAAAATGTGTTTAATATTTATCACAGCTCGCTTTTTATGTATGGATTGTTATATCAGTTTTTCTGGATACTAAATCGCTCTTTTTTTAAATCGTCATCCCAGTTTTTATAAAAGCTTCTTCTCAGCTTATATAGCAGATTCGGGGAAATGTAAAAATCATTTGCGATTCGCCATACCGGATAATAATCTGTGTCTGTTGTCAGAAGCTTGAATAGTGGTTGATAATGCTGTGCAGATGTTTTTATGCAGGTCTGAACTATTTTTTCTCTTTGTTTTTCTTCGAGTATATCATAGTTAAGACACATAAAATGTAAAAGTCCTTGTCGTTTGTAGGGTATATTTAAGTTTTTTATTTCACGAAACATTTTTATCTTCCTCCGTTTCTTATATAATTCGCAAGACTCATTTCATCAGAAAGACAGTATTTTTTCAAAAATTCTTCCGAAGTTTTATTTTTTAAATTAAATTTTTTGTGATATTTTTCAAAATACATTTCCCGAAGTTCAAGATTGTAGTCATAATTATAGTGCTTTTTTGCTAAGCTTGTCTGGTGGGCTAAATATCCGGTACAAAGCTTTGGCGTTGCACTTTTTATAAGGCATCTTCTGCATATTTCATAGCAGGTTTTTTTCTTTTTTTCGCATATTATGCACTCTGCTGTTTCCAAAAAGCAGTCAAAAATGAACTTCTTTTTTTCTGCTATAAAAACCACTCCTTTCCGTTGTGTTATATCTTGTTGCATTTTGTTGCAAAATTATAATAACACGATTGTTGCATTTTGTCAAGAGAAAAATGCAACAAAATTGCAACTTTTTTGCAACTTTTTTTAGGTTTTCTATTGCATTTTTAAAAAGTGTATGTTATAATGTGTTCGTGAAGAAACACACAAAAAACACAGAAAGGGGCAACGGTAGAAAATGAAAAATGATGGTAATTACAATGAAAAAAGAATTTCCGGACTTGCACTTAAAATAAAGGTGCTTAAAGCAGAAAAAGATGTAAGCCTGGAAGAAATTGCCGGAAATTTAGGGGTAAACCGTTCAACCGTAAAAAGATGGCTTGACGGAAGTACATCAAAAATAAAGAAAAAGTACATTGAGAGCCTTGAAAGATTTTTCAAAGTTTCGCCCGGTTATCTTTATGATACCAAAGAAGAAAATATCAGCCTTGTCAGCGATTATTACAGATACGATGAAATCACTCACCATTTTGGCGGAGTAGTTCACGGCAGAATAAGCGCCGGACTTCCCACCCTTATGGAAGACGAAGTGGAGTATGGCTCACATCCTTCAAAAAAGCAGAAGTATGAAGACGAACTTTTCTGGCTTCAGATAAAGGGTGAAAGTATGAATAAAAGCTACCGTAACGGAAACTATGTCCTTGTAAGAAAGCAGTCTTATGCTGAATATGGCGATTGTGTTGCTGCAAGGATAAACGAAAACGAAGCAACGGTAAAATTTTTTAAACAGCTTGGCAACATTGTATATCTTTATCCTGATTCTACCGACCCGTCTTTTCAAGTTCAGATGTATGACCTTACCCAAGACTCAATCGAGATAATGGGAGTTGTCATTGAGGGTAAAATCGAGGGAATGAAAAAATATTTCTGATATTAAAAAATAAAGTTCAAAAAGTTCTAAAAAATTCAAAACCAAGAGAGGAAACAAAAAATGAAACAGACAAAAATTATTGACAAAAGCTTTGAATTTCCGTTCATCGCAAGAACTCCTGAAAATATGCGTGATAACCTTCCGCTTATAGTACAGCTTCACGGAGCAGGCGAAAGAGGCGATGGCAGCAATCTTGATGCAGTTGAAGTGCATGGATTTTCTCATGTGTTTACAGACGATGCTGAGATTGACTGTGTACTTGTTCAGCCACAATGCCCTGAAGACAGCTTCTGGGTTGCAAATATCCCTTTTATAAAAACATTTATAGAAAAAATGATTGATAAGTATAAATGCGACACAAAGAGAGTTTATCTTACAGGACTTAGTATGGGTGGTTACGGCACATGGTTTACAGCGATGGCTTTTCCAAAAATGTTTGCGGCAATCGCACCTTGTTGCGGTGGCGGAATGCCCTGGAACACAAGTGTTCTCACTATGCCGGTGTGGGCTTTTCACGGTGCAAAGGATGATGTTGTTTTTCCATACGAAAGTGAAAATATGGTAAAATCAATGGAAAAATGCGGTTATAAACCAAAATACACAGTTTTTGCTGAATATGGCCACAATTCCTGGGAAAAAGCATATTCTACTGAGCTTTTAGAGTGGCTTCTTTCACAAAAAAGAGAAGACTAGTCATCGGAGATTCGAACTTTTTACGCCTTATGCTAAATTTTCCTTTTTGAACCGCAAACAGTTCGACTTTCCGATGACTAAACTAAAAATAAACTTACATAAAACGAACGGAGATATTTTCGTTCGTTTTTTGTTTTTCCCCTTTCCTTCTTCTTATCACCATACTTTCTTTCCCTGCTTTTTTATTGTAAATACAACAAGGTTCTCCGAAATACTCCTGAGTTTAATTGCGTCAGTATTTCGTGAGGTTCTTATTGTGAATACAACAAGGTTCTCCGAAATACTCGCAATTTTAATTGCGTTAGT
>CAZZPN010000019.1:0-13286 GCA_964655495.1 uncultured Oscillospiraceae bacterium | reverse complement strand
GAACACACTTTCTTACAAAAAACACTTGAAAAAACACTTGTTTTGTGTTATAATATTATTTAGTGTATAAAAAAATTTAAAAAACGGGAGGTTGACATGAGTTTTAAAACAGGGTTTGACAACGATAAGTATATTGAGCTTCAGTCTGCTCATATAGAGGAGAGAATAAAGGAATTCGGCGGAAAGCTTTATTTAGAGCTTGGCGGAAAGCTTTTTGATGACTTTCACGCATCAAGGGTTTTACCGGGCTTTATGCCTGACAGCAAAGTAAAAATGCTGATGCACCTGAAAGAACAGCTTGAAATTGTTATCGCCATAAGTGCGCTTGATATAGTGAAAAATAAAATCAGAGGCGACTATAATATTTCCTACGACCTTGATGTTTTAAGACTTATTGATGCTTTTAATACAATAGATTTATATGTGGGAAGTGTGGTTATAACACAATATAGCGGACAAGTTGCGGCAGATGCTTTCAAAAAAAGACTTGAGTCTTTAGGAATAAAAGTGTTCTTACACTACCCTATCGAAGGCTATCCGGCAAATATTGAACATATAGTAAGCGATGAGGGTTACGGAAAGAATGACTATATCGAAACCACAAGAAGCCTTATAGTTGTAACAGCGCCGGGCCCCGGAAGCGGAAAAATGGCGACTTGTTTATCACAGCTTTACCACGAGCATAAAAGAGGCGTTAAGGCAGGTTATGCAAAATTTGAAACCTTCCCCGTGTGGAATTTACCTTTAAAGCATCCTGTAAACCTTGCTTATGAAGCGGCAACGGCTGACCTTAACGATGTGAATATGATTGACCCGTTCCATCTTGATGCCTACGGAAAAACAACCGTTAACTACAACAGAGATATTGAAATTTTCCCTGTTCTTAACGCTATGTTTGAAAAAATATTAGGAAAAAGTCCTTACAAATCACCTACCGATATGGGCGTTAATATGGCAGGAAAATGTATAACTGATGATGAAACAGTACAAAAAGCCGCAAAAAATGAGATTATAAGAAGATATTATCATACAATGTGCGATAATAAAAAAGGTCTTTTAAATAAAGAAGCGATTTACAAAATCGAGCTTATAATGAAGCAGGCAGGCATTTCGGTTGCGGACAGACCTGTTGTTTCCGAAGCTTTAAAGAAAGCTGAAGAAACCTTAGCTCCGGCAACAGCGATTGAGCTTCCAAACGGCGAAATTGTAACGGGAAAAACCTCTTCCCTTCTCGGCTCATCTGCTGCGGCAATATTAAATGCTTTAAAAACATTGGCAGGAATAGATGACAAGGTTCTTCTTATTTCGCCTGAGATAATAGACCCTATACAGAATTTGAAGGTTCACCATTTAGGAAACCACAATCCGCGACTTCATATTGATGAAACACTTATTGCATTATCAATGAGTGCGCTTTCAAATAAAGATGCAAAAAAAGCGATGGATATGCTTCCGCAGCTTAAACATCTTGAAGCTCATTCATCTGTTATTTTATCGCAGATTGATGATTCAGTGTTTAAGAAGCTCGGAATAAATCTCACTTGTGAGCCTGTTTATCAGACAAAGAAATTATATCATTCTTAAAATATTCAAAAAACCACCAACACAAAATATAAAAAAATTAAGTGTAGGTGGTTTTGTTAGTCAGGAGTTAAAAAAGTTATGTGTATTTCATTAAAACAGCTTTCCTCACTTGAAAAAGTTTTCTTGGATGAAACGCCAAGGAGCGAAGAAATAAAAAAAGCCTCCATTTTAAAAGGTGAAGAATTTTCTTATCAGATTGCCTGCAAAACCTGCGCCAAAAACGGTTGGGGCGGCAAATCAGAGCTTAAAGTAGAAATAAAATCTGAAATTGCGGAATTTGTAACTGTAAGAAAGGTAATGTATATCCCTTCGGAGCTTCCAAGATATGTAACCGATGATGATGAAGGATATCTTGATAAAGAATCAGGTCTTTTTCCTGATGCTCTTATTCCCTTACAGGAAAACAGACTCTATTCCATTCCTGAAAAATGGCAGGCAGTATGGGTAAGTGTAAATGTGCCTGAAGATATAAAGGCATCCACCTACGATATAGAGATATTTTTCAAAGAAGACGAAAATACAAAAAGTGTTTCTTTGACACTTGAAATTATAGACTTAAAGCTTAAAGAACAAGACCTTATTTTCACACAATGGTTTCACGCTGATTGTATCGCAAGTGTGCATAATGTTGAAACTTTTTCGGAAGAACATTGGAGTTTGATTGAAGAATATATAAAAACAGCTTCATTTAACGGGATAAATATGCTTCTCACTCCGATTTTCACTCCACCTCTTGATACCCAAATCGGTGGAGAAAGACCGACCGTTCAGCTTGTGGACTGCGTTTTTCTTGACGGAGAATATAAATTTGATTTTAAAAAACTCGACCGTTGGATAGATATTTCTCTTAAAAACGGCATTAAATATTTTGAAATGGCGCACCTCTTTACACAATGGGGAGCAAAGCATACACCCAAAATTGAAATTGATATAAACGGAAAAAAAGAGAAAAAATTCGGATGGCACACTGATGCCGACGATAGCGAATATATAAAATTTCTGGGAGCCTTTTTACCTGAGCTTACAAAATATCTAAAAGAAAAAGGTGTTTCGGAAAATACATATTTTCACATTTCCGACGAGCCTGTAAATGCTCATTTAAAAAGCTACAAAAAGGCATTTGAAATAGTATCACCTTATATAAAAGGCTTTAAAAGACTTGATGCTCTTTCCGATGTTGATTTCTATAAAAAAGGGCTTGTGGAAGTGCCTGTTCCGGGAACAAACCACATTGAGCCTTTCTTAAAAGAAGATATCAAAGAACGCTGGACATACTATTGCTGTGCACAGGGAAGTAAAGTAGCAAACCGCTTTTTTGCGATGCCATCTGCAAGAAATCGTATAATCGGAGCGCAGTTCTTTAAATACGATATAAAAGGCTTTTTACAATGGGGTTATAATTTTTACTATTCGCAGTATTCAAAAGAAGTCATAAACCCCTATATCACCTCGGATGCCTGCGGTGCATTTCCATCGGGAGACTCATTCTCGGTTTATCCTTATAAAAATAGTGTTGCCGAAAGCTTAAGGTTAAAAGTATTCAAAGAAGCCCTGCAAGACCTTTCCGCTATGAAAATGCTTGAAGAAATAAAAGGCAAAGATTTCGTATTAAAAATAATCGAAGAAGAATGTGGCTGTGAGCTGAAATTTGATAAATTCCCCTATTTTGGAAACTATATTATCACATACCGCGAAAGAATAAATGAAGAATTAAAAAAAGCATACTAACCGAAACAAAAGAGGCTGTTTAAAAATAATTTTCAAACAGCCTCTTTTTGTGTATAATCTTTATTTCTTTATAAAAATATTATTTTCTAAAATAAGCTTGTCATTATGGAAGAAATATTCATTTCGTCTAATGACTTTGTTATTATTTATAAAAAAAATCTCATTTTCTGTAATAAAAAGGTCGTCGATTTCAACTCCCTCAAAATCATCGTATTTGTGTATCACCCCATAATATGAGCCGTTATTTTCTTTGATTTCATATATTAAATCTGTTAGCTTTTCGTCATCAGAGTTATATACTTCACATACCCAAGTTCCTAAAAATCGGTCTTTTGATAAACTATCTTCCGTTGTATCACTTTCTTTATGTGTACACGAAGATAATAAAACTACAATTAATACCATTAATAAATAAGAAAATCTTTTCATAATTTTCCCTCCAAAATAAAAAAGTGTGCTCCATAGAGAAGCACACTGAAAAATGCACCTCTCCATGTTGCTACACATCTACCCAAAAGAAGGTGCCTTGAAAAGGGGGAGAGAATACATTTTTACCAATAGTATTCTTCCCTTTCCAACGCAATATTTAGATGTGTAGCATAAAAATTATAGCATTAATTTAAAAAATTGTCAATAGAAATACTATAATTAAAAATTTCACATAACAAAAAATCTCTCAAACAGGTGATAAACCTTCTTTGAGAGATTTTTACTTATCATTAGTCTATTATAACTTTACCTATTGTTCCATACCCTGTTCCGCCTTTTGGCTTTGTGTTAGGATAATCAGGGTTCAAATGAAGCTTTATTTCCTTTGTAAGCTCCTCTTTGGTCTTGGCTGTACCGTCTTTAAAATATACATTTTTAAAATATATATCTTCAACATGGCACACGCTGTCAGGCGCAAACACTTCACCCCATTTTTCAGGGTCATCCGAGCCGTTTGTCCATACTGCAGATAAAGGTCCGACACTCATAAAGCTCATATTTTTGTTTTTAAGGTCCCCTTTTGTGTATAAAACTTCAATATCCTCAAAATGAAGGTCATGGCAGTTTGCACACACATCAAAAATGCCGTTTACGGGAAGGTCATGGAAACCGCTTTTTCTATTTTCGTTGAGTTTAAGATTTTTAAACCATACATTATAAATATTTCCCACTGTGCCCGATGTATCGTTGTAGCCTTTTTTTATTGCGTTTGCGATATTCGGCTGACAGTAAAGCTTAAAGGTATAAATTCCCGAAAGTCTCTCCAAAATGCAATTTCTTATATCGCAGTCAACCTTATCGTTTTCATAAACCTTCTGTCCCGGAAGCAGACGAAACTCATTGTTCTTACTTATATTATCATGCACATAGATATCTTCGATTGTACCGAAGGTTATTGCAGAACGGTCCCAGTCCCACGCATTTAACGCAACCATATCATCTTCCATATCTTCTCCGTGAAGATTGCATATTTCACCAAATGATGCCGGGCCGTTTACATGGACACCGTCACGACCATATTTTATAAATTTAAGCTCGCTTATTTTGAATTTTTTCACACAACCAAGCTGAACTGCGTAGGAAGTACCGCCGTTTTCAAATTCGGCATTTCTTATAACAAGATTTTCAACATTTACAAAAATCATAATTGCAAGAGAGCCTTTATATTCAGGTGTTTCCCCTGTCTGAAGTCTTTCGTGGGCTGTTGCTGAACCGTCCCAGATACCGCCGTCAACCGATATATCAGTATTGGGATTATTTGATATTGCAGGCTCATTTTCACCTGTTATAAGATTTTCGTTTCTTATTAAGCAGGTTTTAGTTCCGGGAACATTCTTTATTCTCTGGTCTTTTTCCAAAAGAAGTCTGTATCCGCTTTTCATAATAAGCGGTTTTTTTATATACATAGTTTCTGTCTTTGAAACCTTGATACATTTATATGTGTCAAGTGCTTTTTGAAGTGCTTCTCCGTAAATTTTATATCCGTCTTCTTCATAAATAAGATTTTCAAACTCTGAAAAGTCGTGCCAATCTATATTTTTTTCGTTATATTCAGGTATTTTTGAAACGATTTTTTTCTTTAATGCTTCCATATTTATTCCTCTTTTCTCGCTGATAATTATATGTGTTTTATTTTTTGATAAGATTTGAAACGGGTTTATATACAAAATATGAAATTAGCGAATTTACAGTGGATTTTATGATATTAAAAAGAATAATCCAGGGCATAAAGCCAAGTAGCGCCGAAAGCGGTATTCCCATAAACTTTGGTGTTACAACAAGGTTCCATAAAGTCATCATTATAACTGAGGCAACAGTTCCCAAAATAAGAGCAATAACTGCACCTTTTTTTGTTTTATTGCGTTTATACACATTTCCGCCTACCAGACAGTAGCTTCCCGTCGAAAAGATGTGCATTATTATTCCTATAATTCCGCTTGAAGCGCTTACAGTTGTCCCCTGTATAATACTTACGACAACAGTAAGAATAAATCCGCCCAAAGGACCAAACGCAAATGTGCCTATTATAATCGGTACATCAGCAGGGTCATACTCCAAAAAGGCAACGGCAGGAAATATGGGAAAATGGATAAGAATAACAAGGACTATCGAAATAGCACCCAAAATCCCAAGTGTAACTGTTTTTTTTGTGTTAGAAACTCTCTCTTTCATTTTTTCTCCTTTCTTTCATCCGGACTTTACACCGTCGGTACCGTAATCTCAACGGTTCAGCAGTTTTTTCTTTTTTTAAAAACCGCGCGTGGACTTATTATCACCACCGGTCGCATACATCACTATTTTATGATATATTTCGCTCTCCTGAAAGTTGTTTTTTATTTTTATATTTTTAATTTTTTTACTTATTCTTTAATATCTCTTTTATTTTGCCTCCGATAACCTCTGCCATTCTAAAGAAGCCTAAATCAGTCGGATGGCAACCGTCAACGGTAAATTCTTCTCCGCCAAAGCATCCGAACATTTCAGAGCCGTCAATAAAGTAAACATTCTTATCTCCGCTGTCAAATGCGTTTCTGTAAGTATCAAAAATTATGTGTTTTCTTTCTATTTCTGCTTCATTAAGATATTTTTTCGGTCTTGAAACCATAATAACAGGAAGGTCGGGATTTTTTTCTCTTATTATTTTGAAAAATCTTTCGTGAGTGTTTTTTAGATGCTCTGCATCGGGAGCATTGTAATCGTAATCATATACAAACACGCTCATATCAAGGTTTGAAATATACTCAGCCATTTTCGCCTCGCCTTTTGCATTTCCCGAAAAGCCAAGATTTATAATATCTGTATCAAGATGTCTTGAAATGATGTTTGCGTAGCTCATACCCGGTCTTGATGCACATCCGCCCTGAGTTATGGATGAGCCGTAAAACACAACGGGAGTCGGGTAAGTATATTCAGGCGATTCTTCCACCTTTGCGTCATCATTAAGGACAACATACATTTCACTGACATCGTTGTAAAGAGGCATATTTAAAGTGATATCACGCATTTTTTTTGACGGAAGAGTTCTTACTGAAACATAGCTTCCTTTTTCTCTGACATCTTCAGCGTTATAGCTGCAGCTATCCGAATTTGGCGGAAAAGATGTGATATATCTGTACTCTCCGTTTTCTCTTTCATACATATCAAAACCGGCTTTCCCGATAGCAGTAATATGCGCCATATCCCAATAGCTTTTTTGTTTTACCCACAAAGCGATATAATCGGAATCCGTTTTAAATCTTATTCTTCCTCCTGAAGTGCTTTCATTTTGAGCATATACACCGTTGCTTACAGCTTTTGCTTTTTCGCTGTTCATTCTTCTAAATTCACCGCCCGACTTCAAGTCGTATAAGCCGTAAACCTTGAAAGGTGCTTCTCTTACATCGTAGATTTTTGTGTTTTCTTTGATTTTGTTTTCAACTACAAAATTTTTGTCAATGCTTGCTATTTCCATTTTTATAATACCTCCTTATTCTTCTTCAACAGGATAAAATGTTATCTCTTTTTCATCGGTCTTAATAAGGTCATCAAGCTTTAAAGTTACCTTATAAGAAGAATTTGGTTCTTCCGCCGAATAGTTTTCAATATATCCCTCAATAGATTTCAAAGAGTCGATGCGGCTTTCCCTGCCTGCAACCTCAACCTCATCCGAGCTTAGCTTATATTCCATTCCCGCAGGAACATTTTTTATAACTATCGGCACGGTTTTTCTTTTATACACCGGCACTGTAATGCTGATGTTTTCTGTCGTAAGGGTAATATTTTTATCGGAAACTACTTCGCTGTTTTTATCAACTAAAACACCGCTGTAAATATTTGTAAAAGTGCTTTTTATTCCCGTCATATTAACAGAAACTTCTACATTTTCAACCTTTTTCTTACTAAGCTCCGGAAGTCTGAGTGTGGCTTTCTGAGGCTGTATCGTTACATTTTCTTTATCAATATAATAGCTTTGGTCAAGGTTACCGTCATAAGAAATTTTTATATCCTTTTCGACAGTTATCACTCTGTCTATATAAACAGAAACATTTGAAGGCGATTTTGATACGACGCTCACCTCACTGTCGGAAGAACGCACCTTTATCGGAAGATTGTAGCTTCCTGCAGTGGTACAATCCGAAACATCGACAACAGCAGTAAAGTCCGAAGAATCAAGAACATGAATCATAGACCTTTTTGCGCTTACCGTTACATTAACTTTAAGCTTTTTTGGAAGCTCACCTACAACGAAACCGTCGCTGTTTATATCCGCTTCGCCCGTTATTGTAATCGGAACTTCAAATATATCGTAGCTGACTTCAGGGTTCTGGACTATCTGCACATAAAACCACAAAAGAAGAGCAAGAATAAGAGAAAATATCTTAAGCGCTGTATTTCTTGTAAAAAAACCTTTGATTTTATCAGTCATTTCTCTTTCCTCCTACTTTTTTGTTTCTTTTTTCTTTGAGTTTTTGAGATTAAGCTTCAGCTTTGATTTTGAGGCTGCTTTTTCGTCTTTTATAAGAAGATTTTTGAGTGCCGCCTCTAACATCGAAGCAGTTAAATTTCTTGTTAAGCCGCCATCACAGGCAAGAGAAATCTTTCCTGTTTCCTCCGAAACGATAATAACAACCGAGTCGCTTGTTTCCGAGATTCCCAAACCTGCTCTGTGTCTTGTTCCAAGCTCGGAATCCAAAGAATCGTTCTGTGAAAGAGGCAAGAAGCAGCCTGCTGAAGCGATTTTTCCGTCGGAAATTATAACTGCACCGTCGTGAAGTGGTGCTTTCGGGTAAAAAATATTAACAAGAAGCTCACTTGAAACCTTTGCGTTAAGATTTATTCCCGTTCTTACAATATCTATAATTTTCGTACTTCTCTCCATAACTATAAGAGCGCCCACCTTTTTTTCGGAGAGCTGTTTTGAAGCATTTGTAACGCTTGAAATAATCTCCAAGTACAAATCCTCGTCCTTTGTTTCATCAAAATTGAAAAAAAGCATTTTACTTCTTCCCATTTTTGACAAACCTGACCTTAGTTCAGGCTGAAACAGCACAATCATCGCAACAAAACCGACCTGCATCGCATTTTGCAGGATAAAATTAATCGTGTTAAGCTTCAATATTTCAGAAAGCTGTAATGCGATAATCACAACGGCAATTCCCTTTAAAACCTGAATTGAGCGAGTGTCTTTAAAGAATTTTGCTATGTTGTAAACTATATATGTAATAAGAAGTATGTCAATATAATCGTTTATTCCGACTGTCTTAAAAACAGAAAGCTTATTCGGTAAATCAAAAAAACTCAAAAAAGTCATTTTTTTCCTTCTCCTTTTTTCATATTATTAAAAAAAGTTATATAAGTTAATTATACATCATAATATGTTTTTTTGCAATAGAAAAACAACAAAATTTTAAAAAAATTAAAGCATTTAAAAACCATTTTTTTAAAAGTATATGTGTATTTGTTATCAGGCAATAATTAATAGTAGAACAAAAAAAAGAAAGGTGTAAAATAAATTGCAAAAAATAACGGTTAATCCCTCATCAAATATAAACGGAACAGTAAAAATAAACGGCTCAAAAAACGCATCACTTCCTATAATGGCGGCAAGTATTCTTTGTACGGAAGGCTGTGTTTTAAAAAATCTGCCCGATATTACCGATATAAAAAATATGAGCGAAATTTTAAAATCAAGCGGCATAAATTCACAAAAATCATCGGTTTTTCAGGACAGCTACATCTGCGAGGCATCAAATGAGCTTCATCCGTTTGCAATTTATGAAAAAACGAATAAATTAAGAGCATCCTTTTTGGTTGCAGGGCCGCTTCTTGCAAAAACGGGCTATGCACAAATTTCATACCCGGGCGGCTGTGCAATAGGCGAAAGGCCTGTTGATTTACATTTAAAAGGCTTTGAAAAGCTAGGTGCATCTGTAAACACAAAAAACGGATACATCGAAATAAAAGCCCAAAAATTAAAAGGTTCAAAAATATATCTTGATTTTCCGAGCGTTGGCGCAACTGAAAATATAATGATTGCTTCTGCAACTGCAAAAGGAAAAACTATAATTGAAAACGCCGCTGCCGAGCCGGAAATAAAAGACCTTGCAGATTTTATCAATAAAATGGGCGGAGAAATCAGCGGTGCCGGAACTGACACGATTATAATAAACGGAGTTGAAAAGCTTTTTGGTGGCGAATATACTGTAATTCCCGACCGTATTGAAGCGGGAACTTATATGATTTTAGCCGCAGCAACAAGAGGAAAAATAAAATTGGAAAATATTATTCCCGAACACCTTGCCCCTATATGTGCAAAACTAAAGGAAACAGGTACATCGGTTACAGTTTCCAAAAATTCCGTAACAGTTGAGGGAAAAGCAAATTACCGTGCCGTTGATATAAAAACGCTTCCCCACCCCGGCTTCCCAACCGACTTACAGGCACAATTCTGTGCTATGATGACAAAAGCAAAAGGTACATCCATAATAACAGAAACAATTTTTGAAAACCGTTTCAGGCATGTGGGTGAGTTAAAAAGAATGGGCGCAAAAATAACGGTTGAGGGAAGAAGTGCCATTGTGGAGGGTACGCAAAAATTATTTGGAACACAGATAAAATCAACTGACCTTCGCGCAGGTGCTTCACTTATTATCGCCGCCCTTATGGCAGAGGGAACATCGGTGATTGAAGATAACGGCTACATTGACAGAGGGTATTTCAACTTTATCCAAAACTTAAAAGAGTTGGGCGCAGATATAAAAAAAGAAGATTTAAAATAAATCTTCTTCAGACCGCTGACAAAGTTAAAGTCAGCGGTCTGAAAAAATTATTGCGGATAACCGCAATAATTTTTCGTGCGTATATTGACAATTTTCCCAATTAATGCTATAATATGCTTACCACATAAACTAAATAAGTTATTCGTAAGAAAGGTTTTTTTGTTTTAGCAAAAAAATGCCTTCTCTGTTTGCGCTTTCTTGCGTTATAACTAATGGTTTGTGTGGTAACAATCAGGAGTTGAGCATTTTTTGGTGCATCGACTTTTGTTGATGCACTTTTTTAATTTGCACATCCTGTTTTAAAGGTTGCTATACACTTTGAAGAAATCCGCCTAAATGGCGGATTTCTTCATCTAAACAAAAAAGCACACCTTTTAAAAAAGTGTGCTTTTTTAAGTTAAAATTTTCAATTCTTTTTTGCGAATCAAAACTTTTTAACATCCTCTACCGCATCCATAGCAGATTTTATCGCTATCTTTATTTCTTCTTCACTTATCGGCTCATCAAAATCATTAAAGCCGTTTAAGCTTTCTACTTTGTTTCCCGTAATAAAGCTATACCATACGAGTGCAGCAGTAAGCCTGCCTATTCCAAGTGATAAATGGATATCGTCCCTGTGCGTATTTTCAATGCCGTTTGCAATTAAGTTCTGCAATGCTTTTCCCGACGGAATAAGACCGTCTGCCTTTATTTCTTTGAAAGCTTTTTTATACGCTTTTTTAAGGTCGTTATACATATCCTTTTCTTTTTCATAGCCTAACTCAATAAGTCTGTTGCTACCCTCTTTATAAGACCAGGTTTCGTGGATATACTGCTTTGTGTGAGGCATAAATTTTTTCACAAATGCTGAAAGCTCATTAAGGTATGGTTGATATGTATCGTAGTTTATACTGCCCCTGCTTGCCTGCTGCATTGTTACAACATCCCAGCCGCTTACAGCTTCAGTCATAAGTGCTTCCTCAATTGATGTATAAAAGCCTGTATGATAACCGTTTACCAAAACGAGATATTTCTTTTCGCCTGTTAAGGTGTTGCGATAATGATACGAAAGCGGGCAACCTCCGATATAAAGATTTACAACCTTAAAATCTACCCCTTGAGAGCGTGCCACCTGATATAGATATCTTGTTGCATCCTGCGAAAAACTGTTTCCGATTGCTAAAATTTTATAACTTTTGTCTGCCATTATACTTCCCCCAAAAAGAGTTTTATTTTGTGAAAGAAATTACATTACCATTCTCGTTATAGCCGTATGAAAATGACATTGAAAATGCTGTAAAAGGAATAAATGTACGGTCATTTTCAATATAAGGTACAAATGGGTGCATTGAATATGAAGTACCGCTGTTTATAAAAAGAACAGGGTTTCCTACCTGCATAATCACCTTGTCTTCGCCAAGTGATGAAATGATTGTCTGTGTTTCGCCTTCCCAATAAACATCTGCGCCTGCAGCTTCAAAAACTGCTCTTAACGGAATGAAAACTGTTCCGTCTTTCTCTACGGGTTTTACATCGGTAAATACAACTTCTTTACCGTCAATCTGTACGCTGATTTCTTCTGCAGCAAACGCTGTCATTCCCAACATAAGCGCAAATACGAGTGCTAAAACTACAAATCTTGTTACTTTTTTCATTTTTAAAAGTCTCCTTTTTATTATATATTTCTTTTATTTTAACATTTTAATATAATTTTTTCAAGTCTTTATAACAAAAAAACTGTTAATCCGGAAAATTTATTATTACTGCGGCTGTAAGCTTCGCCAATTTTGGTATAGATGAAATAACAGCCTTTTCTCTTATACTGTGGCAATATGCGCCTTCTGTACCGATTGAATCAATAGTTGGAATACCTGCAATTGTAGTATGTGCCGAATCTGCACCGCCAAAGGATTCATTCATTTTAAGCGCACCCAAGCCTATTTTTTCTGATATGTCGCTTATGATTTTTGCAAGGCTTTCGTTTGCTTTTGTCCTCTCCATAGGTGGTCTTTCACTTATTTTTTCCAAAGTCGCTGTCGTTCCCTCTATATAAGAAGTGTTTACAATCCGTTTTATTTTTTCTTCCGCCTCTTTTTGCTCGGAAACAGTTTTAAAACGGTATTCTACTTCTATTTCGCAATACTCGGGTACGGTATTAATGGTTGTACCACCGCTTATAATTCCGCAGTTAAAGGTTATCGGCGTAAGGCCGTTGTCTTTTTCAAGCTCAATAATTTTATGAGCAGCTTCTTTAATTGCACTTACACCCTGAGGGCATATTCCCGCGTGGCAAGCTTTTCCCTTTATCTTGATTTTACTTTTTACTATTCCTTTCCTTCCCACAGTGATATGACCGGGGCTATGTCCCTCACCGTTTAAAAATGCGATGCTTCCCTTTGCTTCTTCAAGCATAAATTCGATTGTTTTTTTCTCGGAAAGCTCGGAGCTTACTTCTTCATCACTTTGCAAAATAAGCTTTATCGGTCTTTCATCATAGCCGCACGCTTTTAATGCTTCCATAACAAGCATAAAAATCGCTATGCCGCCTTTACAATCCTGAACACCGGGACCGTAAATAAAGTCGCCATCAATTTTAACAGGCGGATACCCGAAAACACCTTTTTCAAAAACGGTATCCATATGACCTGAAAGAGAAATCATCTTCTTTTTCCCCTTAGGGTTATATGTAAAAGAATAAACATTTCCTGCTTTTTCGATTTCTTTTTTTCTTATAAAATAACCTTCATC
>CAZZPN010000018.1:0-13488 GCA_964655495.1 uncultured Oscillospiraceae bacterium | reverse complement strand
GAGTAGCAATTATTTTCCCTGTTGCAGTGATTGAAGCACCTACATTAAGTGCAGCAACCTCTTTATAATTTGAAATTTTATCTGCATCAAAAACAATCTGCATATTTTTGAAGAAGGTTCCGTCATTAAGCTCTATAAAACCAAAGCTTTTTGAATCACGCACCGTTCTTATCCAGCCACTTACGGTAACTGTTTTAGTATCGTATTCTGAGAGATTACGAAATAAAGATTTTACTTCTGCTTTTACCATTTTTCCTTATATCCTTTCGAAAAAAGGGTATATACCCCTAATTTATTCAATAATAACATATTATAACACACATTTTCAATAATTTAAAGTATTTTTACAAAAAAAAATTAAATTTTTTGTAAAATAAATTTATTTTTGCACATAATAACATTGCATATTATATTTTACGGGAATGATTGATGATGAAATTCGATAAAAATCTTGATAAAAATGTCAGTTTTTTCAAGGAAAAATTAAGAAATAACGGAATGATAGTTTTTCGTGATATAAAAAATTCTTATGCACCCGAAATAAGAGCCGCAGTTATATTTGCAGACGGGATTGCAGGAGCGACGCTTTTAAACGATTTTGTGGTAAAGCCTTTTATAACAAGCGATACCTTAAAAGACAGCGACGATAAGCTTTCATTTGTTATGGAATCGGTTGTTTTTTCAAACGATGTATCAAAAACTTCGGACTATGAACAATGTATAAACAGTCTTTTTTCAGGCGATGCTCTTTTTCTGGTGGATGGTTATGATGAAATTCTTCTTGTCAATGCCCGTTTTCCTTTCACCCGTTCAATTTCGGAATCGGAAAACGAAAAGTCCTTAAAAGGCCCGAGAGACTCTTTTGGTGAGTTGATACTTCAAAACACAGCGCTTCTTATGCGAAGAATAAAAAATCCTGATTTTAAAATTGAAAAATTCATTATGGGTAAAAACACCAAAACCACCGTTCTTATGTGCTATATTGAGGGAATATGCGAAAATGAAATGATTCAAAAAGTAAGAAAGCGACTCTTAGAAATCGAAACAGATTCCCTTTTTGATACAAACCAGATATCCGAGCTTATAAAAGGAAAAACCTATACCCCTTTTAAGACAAGCGGCTCAACAGAAAGGCCCGATATTGCAGCTAACAAGCTTTTAGAAGGAAGAATAGTTATAATGACTGACGGAAGTCCGCAGGTTATAACAGTCCCCTTTTTATTTAACGAATATTTTCAGTCAAATGACGATTACACAATTAACTTTTATTTTGCAAGTATCGCAAGAATTGTACGATACATTTCGTTTTATATTTCCGTGTATCTGCCTGCACTTTATATCTGCGCAATAAAATTCCAAAAAACCATTCTTCCGGAAAGCTTGCTTCAAAGTCTTTCGCATGAACGGGCAGGTGCTGCATTTTCAGTTACGGCAGAGGTGCTTATATTTCTTGTGTTTTTTGAAATTATCCGTGAAGCTGCAACAAGAACTCCGTCTGCAATCGGACAGACGATGAGCATAGTGGGCGGACTTATTTTATCCGAAACGGCGGCAAGTGCAAACATTGTTTCAACTCCGTCAATAATAGTTATTGCTATTGCAGGAATAACAAGCGTTATTCTTCCGCAGATGACGGGTGCTACAACTCTTTTAAGAATATCATTTGTTTTTCTGGCATCACTTCTCGGAATATACGGGCTTACAATCGGAACAATTATTCTTGCAATTCATCTTTGCTCCATTGATATACTTGAGGTTAGTTATGTAAATGCTACAATTCCCCTTAATAAATACAGTATGTTTGACACGATAATCCGTGCCCCTTATAAATATCTTGAACAAAAAAAGAAGTATATGCGAAAAAAATTTTAAAGAGGATTTTTGAAAATGAAGAAGTTGTTTTTTTCTTTTTTATGTTTTGTGGTTGTTTTCTCCCTGACTGGCTGTAACAAAGCTGACGAGCTTGGAAAAAACAGCGTCGTAAGCGTTATATATGCTGAATTAAAAAATAATTCCTATGTTTTCACCGCAGAAGCATCCGATTTTTCAAATCTTACCACAAATGGTAAATCGTCCGAGATAAAGCTTTTTTCAGGTGTGGGAAACACTCCGGGAATTGCGTGGGAAAATTTAAAAAGCAAATTTACCTATTCTCCGTATTTCGGCCATGTAAGTGCCATTGTGCTTGAGGGAAGCTTCTTTTTAAAGAATGCAAAAGAGGTTATGGAATTTTTAATAAGCGAAAACTCTATTTCACCAAATGCCGCTTTGTATATAACGAAATGCAGTCCCTACGATTTTAAAAATCTTATGATTTCCCAAATGGCACTAAAAAAAACGCTCCCCGTTGCAGAAATGTATGAGCTTTTCTCACCTGCAAACTATTCTTGCGATATACCGGTTTTAAAATGCAAAAACGAGTTCCCTTACTGCGACAGCACCGCTGTTTTTACTGATTTTTCATACGAAGGAGAACTGACAGAAAATGATTTTTTTGTTTATTCACTCCTGAAAAACAAAAACTATAAAAAAACTTTCAAAACTTGCGAAATAACATCCTCAAAAGCTAAATTAAAAACAAAAAACAAAAAGCTTGAAATAAATCTTGAAATATTTTTAAAAAGTGTTGTTCCCCTAAACACATCCGATGCAAAAAAAATTTTCTCAAATGAGATTAAAGCGTTTCTTGATTATCTGAAAAAGGAAAACAAAACATATATTCTGACTAACGAAGAATTTGAAGCTTATGAATATAAAATTCATATTTCTATAAAAGAAAACTCTAAACTGAAAGGAAATATACAATGAAAAAGCAGCTTACAACAAAGCAATCTGTATGCCTTATAGTATCTTTTTTTCTTGGAAATACCCTTGCTATCATGGGTAGCGGAAGCGGAGAGGAAAAAATCGGTTATCTTACCTATATTCCTGCTCTTCTTCTTTTTATACTTATGATACTTGCTTATAGTTTTATTTTTAAGAAAAACGGTGATAAAAATCTGTTTGAAATAATCGAGAGTAGTTTCCCCAATGTTATTTCAAAGCTTTTTCTGCTTGTTATTTTTCTGTACAGCTTTTTTTGTGCTGCACTTAGCTGCGGTAATTTTATTTTTTTTGCATCTGTAAGCACAGATTCGCAAATTTCTTTTTCTCTGCTTTCTTTATTTATCGGAATTTGTATATTTTTTATTCTTTCATCAAACAAAAAAACGCTCGGCAGATATTGCGAGCTTATTTTGCCTTTTGTTCTTTTTATGTTATTTGTTATGATTATTTTCGGGATATTTAAAGGAAATCTTAAAAACCTTTATGTAAATCTTCCCGTTTCCTTTAAAGAAATTGCAAAAAGCACTTTCTTTAATTTTATATCCCCGTTTGCAAATATATTCCTTATAATGCTCTTTATGAATAATCTTTCGGATAACAAAAAACTGATTTCTTCATCAATAAAAGCAGGTTTAATCTCCGCTTTGTGTCTTTCTTTGGTCTATTTTGTAAATCTGCTTACTTTGGGGAAAAAGCTTTTATCACAGCTTTATTATCCAACGCTTTTTTCTTTTGGCGTAATAAACCCGGGACTGCTTACACAAAGGTCTGAGACTATCTACTATGTTTCTTATGTATTCTTTGATATAATCTATATATCGGTTTCCCTTTTTGTATGTATGACTTCATTCACATTTCTTTTTTTAAAAGGAAAAAAGCTTACAAGCACAAAAAAGAGAATACTGTCCTCAGTATTCTCAATTATCCTTGTTTTATTTATGGTATTTTTTAATTTTTCAAGTAAGTTTTACGAGCTGTACACTTCTTTTCTTTTTATCGAGCTTCCGATAACGCTCGGCATTCCGGCTATTATATTCTTGCGTTCACTTTTTAAAAAAGAAAAATCCTGATTGAGTTATCCATTATATTCATCATATTCATCGTTATTCAGATATTCGCCTTCATCTTCTCTGAAAAGATTTGCATCCGAAAAACTAAAAACCTGGTCAGAAGTTATAATAAAGTGGTCTTTCAGCTTTATTCCCACAAATGAAAGCGCGGCAATAATAAGGTTAGTTGTAGCTCTGTCATCTGAACTCGGTGCAGAGTTTCCGCCGGGATGATTATGTGCAATAATAACATTACAGGTTTTATACTTGAGCGCTGCTCTTACTATTTTGGCTGTATCAACAGAAACAGAATCCACTTCCCCATCTGCGATTTTTTCCCATCCTAAAAGTCTGTTCCCCTTATTTAAAAAGAACGCATATAACATCTCGTGTTGTTTATCTGAAAAAAATGCTTTGATATAATCTCCTGCTACATCAGGATTTGAAAAAACAACGCCATTTTTTACTTTGTTCGTTTTTACCCTTAAGTTAATATCGTATATCAGCTTAATGAGCGATGCAGTATTCGCCCCTACACCCTCTATAAGTGTAAGTCTTTCCGGGTCTGCCTGTAAAACTCCGTCTAAAGTACAATACTCTTCTAAAAGTGCGTGTGCAATCAGATTGGTATCTTTTCGGGGAATGGAATAAAACAAAAGAAGCTCAATAACCTGAATATCGCTTAAAGCTTCTATCCCATTTTTTAAATAAATATTTTTCAGGCGCTCTCTGTGCCCTTTATGAACATTTTCTTTTTCTTGGCTTTTTGTACTTTTTCTAGTTTCTTCATTTAACATAATCATCACCACAAAAATTGAATAATCTAATTTTTCTTAAAAATAAGCTGTAATATCTTAAATACATAAAGCATAACAAAATATATTATTGCTGAAATAACAATCGGAACTGTAAACATAAGCTTGTTTTTTTCTGCAAAAGTTTCCATAAGAAAATATAAAACAGGGAACGGAAACGCGGAAATTATTATCTTCGTAACATTAAAGAAAAACTCTTTGTTATATATGTTTTTTATTTCTTTTCCCATAAGGGCAAAAATAAAAATTGCAAAAATAATACATATAACAGGAGTTGAAGCAATAATCATATCTAAATTGTCTTTGAATATAATGTTACACAAAATATTTATCAAAATGACAAATGCAGATGAAATAACGGTTATTTTATAACGGCCTTTTGCATAAAACACCTTAAACAAAAGCTCCTGCGCAATATATCCGAAAATGCAGAAAGCGTAAGCAAAAAATGCCTTTGAAACAATATTCGTTGTCTTTGCATCAAAGCTCCCTCTTTCATACACAAGACGAATAATTTCTTTGTTATAGAAGCTTGTAATCATAAGAAACGGCACAAAAATAGCGAACATAAATATAAGTACATACCGTATCAAAGATGAAGTTTTTTCCTCGTTTTTTTCAGCTAAGCTTTTGGTAAGCGACGGAAAAAACACTGCTGACATTCCGACAACAAACACACTTGAAACGGTAGTAAAAAGGTTACTTGCGTAATGAATTGACGAACTTGCGCTTTCTTTATAACTTGCAAAAGATTTGTCCGTTATAAAAAGGAAGCTGAAAATCACATTTGAAACAAATATAAACGCAATTTCAAAAATATTGACTTTTCCTTTTTCCTGTATTTCCTGTGTTTTTTCCAATTTTGATGTGCTTTTTAGAGTATATCCGCATTTTAAGACAGACGGAAGCAAAAATAAAAACTGAAAAGCCCAGCCTAAAGTCGTGATAATACCAAAAGAATAAATAGAATTTATACCACTAAGAAGTCCGCCTATTATTATCACATTAAAAGGAAAACTCATAACGGCAGTACGAAAAAATTTTCCCTTGTTCTGCAATATTCCGCTTGAAGTATAAGCAAGAACAATAAACACAAACGAAGGTATCATTATATAGTAAAGCTTTAAGGCGATTCTAAAATCGTCTCCGGATAATCCCTGAAGCAGAAGCTTTGTTATGGGATAACCCAAAAACGAAAGCAAAACAAGCCCTGCAAGAGAACCCTTGAGAGCTTTTTTGTAAAATGAAGCTACGAATTTCTTTTCACTTTCAAAATCATTTTCACATAAATTTATACTTTTCACTACAAAGGTAGAAAGTGCAACGCCAAGTGATGCAAAGACAACATTTGCAACAGAAAAAACCTGAAAATATATATCGGTAATCTGACTTGCACCAAATTTGTCCGCAACGACGACTTCTCTTAAAAAGCCTAAGCATTTTGCACTTAATATACCTATAACCATGGTAATATAAGATAAACTTAAATTCATCATCTTTCCCTTATTTCTGCGGTCTTTCGTAAGGCTGTTTCTGTGAAACACTCTTATAAGCAGGACGCATAATGCGCTTATTAGTAACAATTTCTTCTAAGATATGTGCACTCCATCCTGCAATTCTCGAAACTGCAAAAAGCGGTGTAAAAAGGTCTTTCGGAATATTAAGCATCTGATAAACAAAGCCTGAATAAAGGTCTATATTTGCACAAATTTGCTTATTTGTTTTTCTGTTTATTACAATAGGTGCAATTTTTTCAACAAGCTCGTAAAGATGAAATTCCTTCATCATACCTTTTTCTTCTGCAAGTTCCTTCGCCTTAGCTTTCAGGATTTCAGCTCTAGGGTCACAAAGAGTATATATAGCGTGTCCCATACCGTAAATAAGACCTGATTTATCATAAGTTTTCTTATCAAGAGTATCTGCAAGATATTTTTCAATCTGTGCCTCATCGGAAATGTCAGAAACATTTGCACACAAATCTTCCATCATTTCAACTACCTTGATATTGGCACCACCGTGTCTCGGGCCTTTTAATGATCCTATCGCTGCCGCAACAGCAGAATAAACATCTGTTCCTGATGACATAATAACATGCGTTGTAAAGGTTGAGTTGTTACCGCCGCCGTGTTCAGCATGCAAAACAAGCATAAGGTCTAAAATTTCAGCCTCAAGCGGTGTAAACTTTTTATCTGCCCTTATAAGATTTAAAAAGTTTTCTGATATTGAATAGTTTGGCTTATTGTTGTGGAGAATGAGGCTCTTTTTGTCATAATAGTGTCTTTTAGCATTATAGCCGTAAGCCGCAATTACACCAAATCTTGCAATAAGCTCAAGCACCTGTCTTATAACATTTCCGATTTCCCTGTCATCAGGATTTTCATCATATGAATAAAGCGTAAGAATACTTCTCGCCATCTTATTCATAACATTAGGGCTCGGACATTTTAAAATTGTATCCTCAACAAAGCCTTCGGGAAGCTCTCTGTTTTTTGCCAGAAGTTCACAAAATTCTTCCAGCTCCTCAGGTGAAGGAACTTCCGAAAACAGAAGAATATATATAACTTCTTCAAATGAAAAACGGCGTCCGTTCTGATTGGCTATTATTTCTCTTATTTCACGGCCTCTGTAACTGAGTTTTCCAGGAATGGCCTGCTTTTCGTTATCAATCATAGCATAACCGGTAACTTCACCTACTGTTGTAAGGCCTACAAGAACACCCGTTCCGTCTGAATTTCTCAGTCCCCTTTTTACATTGTATCTTGTATAAAGTTCACCGTCTATGGTTGCATATTTATTAACAAGTCCGGAAAATTTTTCACACTGTTTTTCTGTAAGATGTACATTATTCATAGTTAGTCCTCCTCAAATGTATAGATACTTTAATTTTACTATATTTGCCCAAAATAGTCAATCTTTTTCGCAAAAATTCATAAAATATTTAAAAACCGTTGACATTTTAAGCGAAAAATGATAATATATTTTTTAAAGGAATTGAAAAATAATATATAAAGCGAGGCTATGTTTTATGTCAAACGATTTTGATGAAATAAAAGAAACAAACGAACAGGAACCTGCGGAAGAAACAAAAGTGCCAAAAGAAGAAGCGGCAGAAGAAACAGAAGAAATTATCATAGAGGAAGAACAGGAATGTTCTTTGTCAAATAAAAAGGACTGGAAAAAAGAATTGCTTGAATGGGTACAATCTTTAGCGATAGCGGTTATCGCTGCACTTCTCATTGTGAATTTTGTGTTTACTCTTGTAAGGGTAAGCGGTGCTTCGATGGAACCTACCTTGCAGAACAACAACAATCTTTTTGTATTAAGACTGGGCTATGAGCCTCAGAACGGCGATATTATTGTATTTAAACCGATAGGCGATCCAAAAAAATATTACATTAAGAGAGTTATTGCAACAGAAGGTCAGGAAGTTGACATCCGGGACGGCAAAGTTTATGTTGACGGAGTTGAGCTTTCCGAGCCTTATATCCAAGGAACAACCTACGACAGATATAATACAGTTTACCCAAAAATCGTTCCTGAGGATTGCGTTTTTGCACTTGGAGATAACCGTGAAAACAGCCGTGACAGCCGTGATATGACGGGAGTCGGAATGGTTAAAGAAAAAGATATCGTAGGAAAAGCTTGGTTCAGGTTATTCCCTTTTAATAAAATCGGTGGGCTTTACAAATAATAGTGTGGCTTTCTCAGATTGATATTTGAGATAGCCCCTTTTTGTTTTGAATTAAGAAAGGCAGATGGAATTATGAATATAAACTGGTATCCTGGCCATATGGCAAAAACCAAAAGAATTATTTCAGAGAATTTAAAGCTTGTTGACGGTGTTATCGAAATTTTAGATGCCCGTATTCCCCTTTCATCGCAAAATCCCGATATAAACACTCTTTGCAAGGATAAAAAAAGACTTGTTATATTAAATAAACAGGATACTGCCGATGAAAAGATTACAAACGGCTGGATAAATTATTTTAAAAATAGAGGCTTTGCGGCAATAAGTGCTAACTGCGAAAGCGGTGAGGGATTAAAAAAAGTTCCGTCTGAGCTAAAAATATTACTTTCGGAAAAGCTTGAAAAAAACAAAGAAAAAGGAATAAAAAAACCACTTCGTATAATGGTTGCAGGTATTCCAAACTCCGGAAAGTCCTCTTTTATTAACAGAATGGCAAAAAGACAAGCCTTAAAAACCGAGGACCGACCGGGAGTTACAGTAAATAAACAATGGGTAAAAATATCCGAAGAAATCGAGCTTTTGGATACTCCCGGTATTTTGTGGCCCAAGCTTGACAATGAAAAATGCGCACTACATCTTGCTTTCACGGGTGCAATAAAAGAACAGGTGCTTGATATCGAGGAGGTTTGTATAAGATTTCTTGAATTTATGCTTGAAAACTACAAAGACGCCCTTTCACAAAGATATAAAATCGAAATTGAAGATTTCGATGACAGGTTATCTGTATATGATAAAATATGTTATAAACGAGGCTATATCTTTAAAAAAGACGATCCTGACTATACGAGATGTGCACACGCAGTTTTAGACGATTTTCAAAGCGGAAAGCTTGGCAGAATCTCACTTGAAGATGCGGAAAAAATTTTTGGAGATAAACAGTAAATAAAAAACGGTGAAAGATATGAAAACAGAATTTAAAACAGATTTTGAGCTTACGGCTCTCGAAAAAGAACCCGAATATATCTGCGGAGTTGATGAGGCAGGCAGAGGTCCTTTGTGTGGACCTGTTGCTGCCGCCGCTGTGATTATGCCGAAAGGTCTTATAATAGAAGGCGTAAATGATTCTAAAAAGTTAAGCGAAAAAAAGCGTGAAGAGCTTTTTGATATTATCATAAAAAACGCAATCAGTTACAGCGTTATATTTGAAGACGAAAAGACGATAGATGAAATAAATATATTAAATGCTACCTTAAGCGCAATGGAAAAAGCTATAAACTCACTTTCCCCAAAAGCTGATTTTGCGCTTATTGACGGTAATCGTAACAAAGGAATTACAACTCCCAGCAAGACTATTGTAAAAGGCGACAGTCTTTCTCATTCTATTGCCTGTGCTTCAATTTTGGCAAAAGTATCAAGAGACAGACTTTTGGAAGAGTACGACAAACAATATCCCGAATACGGCTTTAAAAATCACAAAGGCTACGGCACAAAAGCCCACTATGAAGCTATTGAAAAATACGGAATACTTCCCATACACAGAAAAAGCTTTCTTAAAAAATCATAGAGGCAAAAGAAAATGAGTTATAATAAGGACACGGGTAAAAAAGGCGAGAAGATTGCCGAAAGATATCTTGTTAGACGAGGATATAAAATACTTGAAAGAAATTACATCGTAAAAGGAAGCGAAATTGATATTATTGCAGAAAAAGACGGTGAAATTCATTTTATTGAAGTAAAAACAAGGTCATCATCTTCTTTTGGGAATCCTGCCGATGCAGTAACCTTTTACAAGAAAAAAGCGATTATTCACGGCGCCAAAATATATCTTATGAAAAACCCGGACTATTTTGACCGCATTATAAGCTTTGATGTTTGCGAAATAATACTTAACAAAAAAATGTTTTTCAACAAAGAAATAAACTTTATTGAAAATGCTTTTTCATAAAGGAGAACAAAAAATGAGTAAACTGTTTTATCAGGGGCACGGAAGCTTCAGACTTGAAACAAAAAACGGCAAAACAATTTATGTTGATCCGTTTATAAAATCGGGTTGTGAAAAACCGGCTGACCTTATTCTTATAACCCATAACCATTTTGACCATACAGATGTTTCTATATTAAAAAAGTCTCTTAACTACAGTATAATAACCTATTCCGATGCAATAATCGACGGAAAATATAAAAGCTTTTTAATAGATGAAATTAAAATCACAGCTGTAGCGGCATATAATAAAAATCATCCCGTTGACTCCTGCGTAGGCTATGTTATTGAATTTGACGGAATAAAAGTTTATGCTTCGGGAGATACCTCAAAAACAGAAGATATGTCAACTAAGCTTCCAAAAATGGAAATAACCTATGCACTTCTCCCCTGCGACGGTGTTTATAATATGGATATCGAAGAAGCATCGGAGTGTGCAAAGCTCATAAACGCAAAATATACAATCCCCATTCATACATCACCCGTTCATTCAAAATCAGATTCAATAAATCCGCCTTACGACTTTGAAAAAGTACAAAAACTAAACTGTAAAGGAAAATTAATCTTAAAACCCGGAGAAGAAATTGAGCTATGAACAATAATATAAAAAATACGAAAAATTCAAATGAAGAAAACTATATAAAAATGACCGAAACTCCTGTGAGCCGGCTTATAGCCGGACTTGCCGTACCAACAATTATAAGTATGCTTATAACATCAATTTACAATATGGCAGATACTTTTTTTGTATCAAAGCTTGGAACAAGTGCTTCGGGCGCAGTTGGTGTTATTTTCTCGCTTATGTCAATAATTCAATCCGTAGGTTTTACTTTGGGAATGGGATCGGGAAGCAATATTTCAAGACTGCTCGGTCAAAAGAATTACAAAAAAGCTAACGAAATCGCTTCAAGCGGTTTTTTTGCGGCACTTTTTTTCGGACTTGTACTCCTTATTTTCGGAATAGCCTTTTCAGACAGTCTTATCCGTTTACTTGGAGCTAACAATACTATTTTCCCTTATGCGAAAAGCTACGGACAGTATATTTTACTCGGTGCACCGTTTATGGCAGCATCCTTTGTTCTTAACAACATTCTGCGTGCTCAGGGAAAAGCAAAATTTGCAATGATTGGAATAACAACCGGCGGAATACTTAATATGTTTTTAGACCCGATTTTCATTTTCACATTTGATATGGGAATCGCAGGCGCTGCCATTGCCACTATATTAAGTCAGATTATCAGCTTTTTCATTCTGCTTTGGTTTTATATAGGCAAAAAAAGCAGCATTGAGCTTAGCATAAAACATATTTCAAAAGATTTAGATACATATTTTCTTATCATAAAAACCGGACTTCCCTCATTCTGTCGTCAAGGACTTGCAAGTATCGCAACAGTTATGTTAAACAGAAGCGCAATAATTTACGGTGATGCCGCAGTTGCCGCTATGTCAATAGTAAGTAAAGTATTTATGATGATTTTCTCTGTAAGTCTTGGCTTTGGTCAAGGCTATCAGCCGGTTGTAGGCTTCAATTACGGTGCCAAAAAAGCCGACAGAGTAAGAAAGTCTTTTCTTTATACATTAAAAGTAGGCGAAATTTGTATGTGTTCGTTTGCACTTGTAGGTTTCTTAACTGCAGAACATATAATAAGATTTTTTATAGATAATGACCCTAAAGTTATAGAAATCGGCTCAAATGCCTTACGGGCACAATGTATATCAATGATTTTTATCCCGCTGGGAGTTGTGTGCAATATGACCTTCCAGACAATTGGAAAATCGTGGACTGCCACATTTTTATCAAGCACAAGGCAAGGACTTTTCTTCTTACCGCTGATATATTTCCTTCCTAAAGTGATAGGATTAACGGGCATTGAAATCGCACAAAGCTGTTCCGATATACTCACATTTGTAGTTTCACTTCCATTTGCAATAAATTTCTTTAAAAAGATAAATACGGAATTAACACCGGAATAAATTCAAAGTCCACTATCTATAATACTTAAAGCCCTCTCCCTGCACCTCTGTCGAGGGCATAACAATAATAAATGCCTTGTATTCTTCACTTTCAGCCATCTTTTTCAGCTCGTTAAGTTCTTTTTTCTTCATAGCGCACATAAGAATTTCCTTATCTTCGCTACTGTAACCGCCCTTTGCATCTATAACGGTTACTCCCCTTCCGATTTTCTTTATAATGGAGCTTTTAAGTCCGTTATCCTTAGCAGTTATTATATACGCAACAACGGCACCGTTTAATTTTGCTATAATAAAATCAATAACCCATGTTGAAATAAAAAGGGTTGCCATTCCGTACATTGTAAGCTTAATATCACCAAACACAAAATATGATACCAGAATAATCAAAAAATCAATAATAGAGAGAATTACCCCTATCGAAAGCGAGGGAAGTCTTTTTTGCGATATTCTTGAAACAATATCTGTACCTCCCGTTGTGCTTCCCTGAGAAAAGGTCATACCAATTCCAATGCCGCAGATTATTCCGCCAAAAACGCTTGACAAAACAAGGTCATCAAACTTTAGTTCAAAATTTTTTGTCAGCTCCATAAAAACAGGTATCGCAATTATTCCAACCAAAGAATCCACAACGAATTTTTTTCCGAGTTCAATATACGCGACAATCCCGATAATAATATTTAAAATTCCCATAACTATTCCGGGGGATATCCCTGAAACATAGTATATAATCGTGGCAATTCCGCTTACTCCACCCGTTACAATTTTTGCAGGTATCATAAAAAGATTGACCGCAACGGAAAAAAGAAGCGCTCCGGAAAGTATAATAAAATATTTATAGAGAAATTTCATTATTTTTTTGTTTTTGGGAGAATCCAAAAAAAGTAAAAAATTCAAAAGACATCACCGTTATTAGTATGATACTATTTAAAAATAATAAAACAAAAAAGCAAAAAACGCCCAAAAATAAAAAAAATAAAAAAAATTCAAAAAAAGCTTGACATTAAGACAAAAATCATTTATAATACATTAGGTTAACATCCCAAATTATGTAAGTTATCTGAGATGATAAATCAAGTCGTTCTTGATTGTAACCTCTCCTCATCTTAGAGCTATATAAATAAACAGTTAATTTTAAAAAGGAGAAATTTAAAATGC
>CAZZPN010000017.1:0-13591 GCA_964655495.1 uncultured Oscillospiraceae bacterium | reverse complement strand
TCCCAGAACGAATACTTTTTCCGCAGTTTTCCGTGTGAGGAGTATTCTGGCATATGCAATCCATTCTTTCTTTAATGAAAGAGGGTTTGTATACGTTCACACCCCCATTATCACTACAAGTGACTGTGAGGGTGCGGGGGAGATGTTCCGTGTAACCTCTCTTGATATTGAAAATCCCCCGAGGAATGAAGACGGCAGTGTTGATTTTTCACAGGACTTCTTCGGAAAACCTACAAGCCTTACAGTAAGCGGTCAGCTTAATGTAGAAACCCACGCAATGGCACTTGGAAGCGTGTACACCTTCGGTCCTACCTTCCGTGCGGAGAAGAGTAATACCCCACGTCACGGTGCAGAGTTCTGGATGGTAGAGCCGGAAATTGCTTTTGCTGACCTTGAAGATGATGCACAGCTTGCCGAGGATATGCTTAAATATATTATCAACTATGTTCTTGAAAATGCTCCCGAAGAAATGGAATTTTTCAATAACTTTGTGGATAAGACACTTCTTGAGAGACTTAATTCAATCGTAAATTCTGAATTTGGCAGAGTAACATATACAGAAGCGGTTGAAATTTTAGAGAATTGCGGAAAGAAATTCGATTATCCTGTAAAATGGGGAATTGATTTACAGACAGAGCACGAAAGATATCTTACAGAGGAAGTGTTCAAAAAACCAATTTTTGTAACAGACTATCCGAAAGAAATAAAAGCTTTTTATATGCGTCTTAACGATGACGGAAAAACAGTTGCCGCAATGGATTGTTTAGTTCCAGGTGTAGGCGAAATTATAGGCGGTTCACAGAGAGAAGAAAGACTTGATGTTCTTACCGCAAGAATGAAAGAACTCGGACTTTCCGAAGAAGATTATTCTTTCTATCTTGATACACGCCGTTATGGTACAAACAAACACGCCGGCTACGGTCTTGGATTTGAAAGAGCGATAATGTACCTTACAGGTATGTCAAATATCCGTGATGTTCTTCCGTTCCCAAGAACTGTCGGAAACGCAGAATATTAAAGAGAGGTGCATTATTTTGGCAAAAATATTTTTTACTGTTGCGCTTGTGTACTGTCTTTATAAGCTTATAAAATCAAGAGGCATAATCGTTTTTAATAAAGCAGCACGGCTTATTAACAGCGGAAATTACGATGACGGGCTTAAGCTTTTAGAAAAGGCTGATAATATTGGAATTCCGCCTATGCACAGATTGCGTGCGGCATTTGCCGAGCTTAAATTCGGTGATATTGATAAGGTTCCGAAAAAAATAAATATGATACTTATGGATTCATCTGTGAAAGAAGATGTAAAAAATGAAACAAGATGCGTTATGGCTGTCTATTACATACTAAAAAGACAGCTTAACGAGGCAGTTGAGCTTATGGAAAGAGTGCATGAGAAGTTTCAGTGTACAAGATTTTATCAGACCTACGGGTATCTTGCGCTTCTTACAGGTGATGATGAGTTTATAAAAAAAGCTAATGAAGAAGCATACGAGTATAATAAAGATGATGCTGTAATTTGCGATAATTACGGACTTTATTTAATGAGAGAAAAACGCTTCGACGAAGCAAAAGAAATTTACGCAGGTGCATTGCAGAAGGAACGCAATTTCCCTGAAATTTATTATAATTATGCAACTGTTCTCATTGAGAAAAACGAGAAAGAAACTGCTAAAGAAATGCTTATAAAAGCACTCGAAAAGCCGTTTTTTAATAACACAACCGTTAAAAAACAAGCGGTTGAAAGTTTACTTGAAACACTTTAGTATTCTAACGATTTGAAAGGACGCTTTGGATGGATAAAAAGAAAATCCTCATTATTATTGCTGCTGTTTTGATAGTGATTATGGGTGCTGCCACTGTTTTGGGAGCGCCTGTATATGATGCTTATTTTTCTAAAAAAAGTGTTAAAAACCTCTCTTTTTATGGTAAAGAGGCAGGCTCTATGGAAAAATCGCAGATAGCAAAGCTTGTATCTGAGGCTTCAAAAGACCAAAAAACCGTTACAATATCGGTTAGTGATGAAAAAATAACTGTTGATGGTGAGAGTGCAGGCATTAAGATGGATGTTGACAAAACAGTCGAAAAAATAATGACTGCCGGAAAGAATAATCTTTCAGAAACGATGCAGTTAAGACAAGGCGGAGAAATTACGCCTGTGTTTTCGGTTGATGAAAAAATGCTTAAAGCTGTTGTGGAAACACAGCTTATGGAAAAAGGGATAAATCTTTCAAGCTATGTTGTTGATGTAAAAGAAAAAACGGCTGATTTTACCATTCTTACAGAGAATAACCCGATAAATTACGATGACCTTACAGAAAAAATCGTGGAAAAATTAGAGAAAAATGAAAAAAATGCCGAAATAAAGGCAGAATTTTCAGATTTTGTATGGCCGACGGCAGAAGAATTAAGAGCTGATTTTGATATAGAAATGCAGAATGCTTCAAAGATTACCGAAAACGGAGAAGTAAAATATCAGTCTCATGTTGTGGGCAGAAAAATAGATTTTGAGGCACTTGAAAAAGAAATTAAAGAGGGAAAGCTTCAGTTTAGTATTCCATACACAAAAGAAAATCCAAAGGTTTATACAGAGGACTTGGGCGATGAGGGGTTCCCCGATTTGCTTGGTAAATACACCACCTATTACTCCGAAGGACAATGGGGAAGATCGGTAAATGTAAAACTTGCGGCATCTAAGATAAATGGTTATATAATGAATTGCGGAGATACTTTTTCTTTCAACAGCATTGTAGGAAGACGGTCATACGCAAACGGCTTTAAGGATGCGACTGTTTATAGTGCAAACGGAGTTGAAAACGGTGTAGGCGGAGGTATCTGCCAGGTATCATCAACTCTTTATGCAGCAGCTTTGTATGCCGATTTGAAAATTGTTTCAAGACTTAATCACAGTTATACTGTGGCATATATGCCGGCAGGCCTTGATGCGACAGTTTCATATGGAACTATTGATTTTTTATTTAGAAACAACAAGAAAAATCCTGTTAAGATAAAAGCATCCGCTTCGGGCGGAGTGCTGACCGTAAGAATTTACGGAACAAAAGAGAATGATAATACAGTTGTTCTTGATGCAAGAACGATAAGCTATACCCCAAGAGGCGAGAAAAGAGTTTTTGACAGCTCTTTGCCGTTGGGAAGTGAAAAAGTTGACCACAGCGGATATGACGGTGCGAAAGCGCAGGTTTTCAAATATATAAAAGCACCTGACGGAACGACAATTTCAAGCGTAAATCTTGGTATTTCAACATATATTCCGCTTAATAAGATAATAAAGTATAATGACGGTATCAATCCTGATGAGAAAAAACAGGAGGAGAATACAGAGATTGCTACTCCTGCTCCCGAAGATACTGTTCAGAAAGAAGATACAGTTTTGGAAACTCTGCCGGATAAAGAGGCAGATACGATTGAACAGCCTGATGTTCCGGCAGATACAGATAACGGTGATATCTTAGAGGAAGAAACAGACGGACAGGCTGATGAAGATGTAAAAAATGATACCGGCGAAGAAATTTTTTCTGAGGAAATTGAGGAAGTAACTGACAATATTGAGTAAGCGAGGTAAACAGCTCTATGAAATTAACATTCAGGGGTGGGATTCATCCCGAAGGCAATAAAGAATTAACCAATAAGAAAGCTACTGTTGTTATGGATGCACCGGGTACTTTGGTAATTCCGCTTTCACAGCATATAGGTGCACCGTGTGAAAGCCTTGTTAAAGTTGGTGACACAGTTTTGGTAGGACAGAAAATTGCAGATTCTTCTGCATTTGTTTCGACGCCTATTCATTCCTCGGTTTCAGGTATTGTCAAAGCAGTTGAAAAACGACCTCATGCTACGATGAGCGAGTGCATGGCAATAGTTATAGAAAACGATAAGAATTATACTGTATGTCCTGATATAAAGCCGATTGACTATACTTTGATGTCTCAAAAAGAGATTATTGATGAAATAAGAAACGGCGGTATTGTAGGTATGGGTGGAGCAGCATTCCCAACCTGTGTTAAGCTTAGTATTCCGGAAGGGAAAAAAGCAGATGTGTTTTTAGTGAATGCTGCTGAGTGTGAGCCTTATCTTACTTCTGACCACAGACTTATGCTTGAAAAACCCGACTACATAATAGGCGGCATAAAAATTGCGATGAAAGCAACCGGAGTAGATAAAGCAATTATAGCAATGGAAGATAATAAAAAAGATGCGTATGAAATATTATCTGATTTGTGTGAAAAAGAAGACGATATAGAAGTCGTGACAGTTAAGACAAAATATCCGCAAGGAAGTGAAAAACAGCTTATAAACGCTGTTTTGAAAAGAGAAGTGAAATCAGGTGAACTTCCTATTGACAGCGGAGTTGTAGTGCAGAATGTGGCTTCTGTCGCAGAAATTTATAATCATTTTAAAACCGGTATGCCGCTTACAGAAAGAATTGTAACAGTAAGTGGAAAAGGCATTGAAAATCCTATGAATGTTTTGGTAAAGCTAGGTACTTCTTACCGTGATGTATGTGAATTTGCCGGAGGAATGAAGAAAAATGTTTCAAAGGTTATTTCGGGCGGTCCTATGATGGGATTTTCTCAATATACACTTGATGTCCCTGTTACAAAAGGCACATCGGGAATACTGTTTTTTACTGATGATGAAGATAAAGAATACAGTGAGCAGGCATGTATAAAATGCGGAAAATGCGTAAGCCACTGTCCTATGAAGCTGATGCCGTTTATGATTACGGAAATGGCTCGTATAGGAGAATTGAATGAAGCTGTGAAATACGGTCTTAAAGATTGTATGGAATGTGGAAGCTGCAGTTTTATATGTCCTCAAAGAAGACATCTTGTTCAGCATATCCGTGTGGCAAAGGCTAAGCTTCCAAGATAACTGCTTTTTTAGAAAGGAAACAAAAAAATGGATGAGAAATATATTGTAGCTTCTTCGCCTCATGTAAGAAGTGAAGTTGGTACTTCAAAAATTATGCTTGATGTTATAATAGCGCTTATTCCGGCAGTTATTGCGGGGATTGTTGTGTTTGGTGTAAGAGCGCTTCTTATAATGCTCGTTTCTGTTATAAGTGCAGTTTTAAGCGAACATATATGGTGCTTATGTATGAAAAAGAAAACAACCGTTTTTGACGGAAGTGCAGTAGTTACAGGACTTCTTTTAGCACTTACTCTTCCGGTTAGTGTTCCTCTTTTTATACCGGCTTTGGGAAGCATTTTTGCAATTATTGTGGCAAAATCTCTTTTTGGCGGATTGGGAAACAACTTTATGAATCCTGCCCTTGTGGGACGAGCATTTCTTGTTGCTTCTTTTTCCAAAGCTATGACAACATGGAACAAACCTTTTTATTATAAGGGGGTTGATGTTGTAACGGGAGCTACACCGCTTAATATTTTAAAATCGGGTGGCGAGCTTACAACAACATACATAGATTTGTTTTTCGGAAATACCGGCGGATGTATCGGTGAAGTTTGTGCGTTTGCACTTATTATCGGTTTTATATATTTACTTATTAAAAAGGTTATAAGACCTTTTGCAACTTTGTCTTACATACTCGGTGTAGGTGTATTGGGGTTTGTTTTTGGTTATAACGGCTTGTTTACGGGAGATTTTGTTACAAGCATTTTAACAGGCGGAGTTATGCTTGGTGCAATTTTTATGCTTACAGACTATGTTACATCACCTACAACAGACAAGGGAAATATTATTTACGGGCTTATTGCCGCACTTATCACAATCTTTATAAGATTAAAAGGCGGATATCCTGAGGGCGTTTGCTATTCAATTCTTCTTGTGAATATTCTTGCGCCGCAGATTGATAAGCTGTTTATTCCTAAAAAATACGGCTATGTAAAAGCAAAAAAAGGAGGAACAGCGAAATGAAACTGAATAATGATCATACACTTGTTCTTTCTTTAAAGCTTTTTGTAATATGTCTTTTTGTTGCACTCGGACTTTCTTCGCTTAACTATATAACGAAAGATACGATTGCTTCTCAGGTTAAAAAACAAAAAGATGAAGCGATGGCACGAATTGTTACAGAGGGTACGGAATTTAAAGCTATAAATGCTGAAGAAACAGTTTATGAAGCATTAAAGGACGGAAAAACAGCGGGCTATTGCGTAAATGTTATATCTCCTAAGGGATATGGCGGAAATATTGAAATGATGATTGGTTTTGATGTTGATTATAAGGTGCTTGGTATAGAATATATTTCAATGGCGGAAACACCGGGACTTGGAATGAACGCAAAAACTGATGTTTCTTTTAACGGGCAATTTGTCGGAAAAGAAGCTTTCCCTGACGAAGAGCTTCAGGCAATAACCGGTGCTACAGTTACTTCAAAAGCAGTGAACTATGGCGTTAATCTTGCGTCGGATATGATAAAGGAGGCACTAAAGTAATATGAAGAATTTTCTAAGAAAAATTATAGAAGAAAATCCGGTTTTGGTGCTTGTTTTAGGTACCTGTCCGACACTTGGAACTTCAACCTCAGTTATAAACGGTATCGGGATGGGGTTGAGTGCAACAGCAGTTCTTATATGCTCAAATATTCTTATTTCGCTTCTCAGAAAGTTTATACCCCAAAAAATAAGAATTGCTGCATATATTGTTATTATTGCAGGCTTTACAACAGCGGTTGAAATGGTATTAAAGGCGTATTTTCCTTCAATTTCAAGCGCACTTGGTGTATTTATTCCGTTAATCGTTGTAAATTGTATTCTTCTTGCAAGGGCAGAAAGCTTTGCATCAAAAAATAAGCCTCTCGCTTCTGCAATAGACGGTTTATGTATGGGACTTGGGTTTACTGTTGCGCTCATTCTTATCGCTTCAGTAAGAGAAATTTTAGGTGCAGGTACATTTCTTGGGTTTCCTATACCTGTTATTTCAGAAAATCCGGCGACAATGTTTATTATGGCACCGGGCGGCTTTATCGCTTACGGTCTTGTAATGGCTGTCGTAAATTCATTAAGAAACAGAGGAGGACAGAAGAATGGCTAGAATATTTTCAATGATAGTTATGACAATTCTTGTAAATAACTATGTTCTTGTCAAGTTTTACGGTATCTGTCCTTTTTTGGGGGTTTCTAAAAAGACAAATACTGCGCTTTCAATGGGAATGGCTGTTACATTCGTTATGGGTATTGCAAGTGCGATAACATATTTTGTCCAACAGCTTTTAATTAAATATAATATAGAATATCTGCAGACGATTGCATTTATTCTTGTAATTGCAGGACTTGTTCAGCTTGTTGAAATGGCGATTATGAAGCTTAGTCCGCCGCTTTATTCGGCACTTGGAATATACTTGCCGCTTATAACAACAAACTGTGCAGTTTTAGCGGTTACAATACTTAATGTTCAGGAAAACTACAATTTTGTAGAAAGTGTTGTCAACGGTGTTGCGGCAGCTTTGGGCTTTACTCTTGCGATATGGCTTTTTGCCGGAGTAAGAGAAAGACTTGAAACATCTGATATTCCTGAATTTATGAAAGGGACACCTATTGCTCTTATAAGTGCAGGGCTTGTTTCTATGGCTTTTTTGGGATTTTCGGGATTAGCATTATAGGGACGACTTTTTTGTATGGAAAATATATTAAGTGCAACAATTATAGTAAGCGCCCTTGGTCTTATCTTCGGAGCATTACTTGGCATAGCATCAAAAATTTTCAAAGTTGAAAAAGATGAACGCTATGATCAGATAATGGAAGTTCTTCCCGGTGCAAACTGCGGCGGTTGCGGCTTTGCAGGATGCTCACAGTTTGCAGACTCTGTTATAAAAGGCGAAGCCGAGACTACAGGCTGTACGGTGGGTGGAGCTTCAACAGCAGCGCTTGTTGCTGAAATTATGGGAACAGAGGCAGGAGAATTTAAGAAAAAAGTTGCTTATATCAAATGTGCCGGCTGTACGGATGTTGCAAAAGAAAAGTATGATTACAGAGGGATAGAGGACTGCTTTGCAGCTTCAAAAATTTTAAATGGAAAGAAAGCTTGTGAGTTCGGTTGTCTTGGACTTGGAAGCTGTGTAAAAGTCTGTACTCGTGATGCGATAACGATTGAGAACGGTATTGCGAATATCAATCCGGAAAAATGTGGAGGCTGCGGTGCGTGTATAAAAGCTTGTCCAAAAGGTCTGATACAGTATGTTACTGACGATAATAAATATATAGTTGACTGTATGAATAAGGAAAAAGGCGCTCTTTTAAAAGGGAAGTGCAGCGTGGGTTGCATAGGCTGTGGGATATGTATGAAAAACTGTCCTTCTGATGCAATAACAGTTAAAGATTTCCTTGCTGAGATTGATCCTAAGAAGTGTACAGGCTGCGGAATTTGTGCAGAAAAATGCCCTAAAAAAGTGATAAGTATGTTGTAAAAAAGAGGTATAGCTTTTTCTTATGGAAAATATTGAAATAAAAACAAAGAAGAAAAATATAAAGGATCTTACTTTTTCGGAATTAAATGATTATTTTTGCGAAAAATATAATCAGAAGTTCAGAGCAAAACAGGTTTTTAAGTGGCTTTCTCTTGGCGTAACATCATTTTCCGAGATGACTGATATTTCCAAAAAAATGGCTTTGGAGCTTGAAAAAGATTTTTATATATCTCAGCTTAAAGTCTTAAAAAGAGCAAAGTCGAAAGATTCTACCGTTAAATTTTTATATGAGCTTGAAGACGGAAATACTTTAGAAACCGTTCTTATGTCTTATAAACACGGGCTTAGTATATGTATTTCCACGCAGGTTGGATGTAATATGGGGTGCAGATTTTGTGCTTCGACTGTTGGCGGAAAGGTCAGAGACCTTACTTCAGGCGAAATACTCGACCAGGTGATTTTCACTGCCAAAAATGAAAATGTCCGCATTTCTAATATTGTTCTTATGGGAATCGGAGAGCCTCTTGATAATTATGATGAAGTATTGAAATTTTTAAAAAATGTAAACGACGAAAACGGACTAAATATAGGCTATCGTCATATCTCGCTTTCGACTTGCGGAATTATTGAGAAAATTGATAAACTTGCGGAAGAAAAAATTCCGCTTACGCTTTCAGTATCACTTCACGCTCCGAATGATGAGATAAGGCAGTCGATTATGCCGGTTGCAAAAAAATACCCTTATGATGAGCTTATCTCATCTGTTAAAAGATATATAAAAGCGACCACACGCAGAGTATCTTTTGAATATACATTGATAGACGGTGTTAACGATACTCCTGCTTGTGCGGCTGAATTAAGCAGCAGATTAAAGGGAATGTTATGTCATGTTAATCTGATTCCCGTTAATCCTGCACGAAAGAAAATGGCGCCGTCTGATCTTAAAAAAATAAAAACTTTTGTTGATATTCTTACTAAAAATGGAATAAATGCGACCGTGAGGAGAACTCTCGGTCAGGATATAGATGCTGCCTGCGGACAGTTAAGGCAAAAAAACTCTCAGGCATAAATATTTGACACTTTTTTTGAAAATGAGGTGATGAAGATGGTTTTGGGAAAAACTAATGTAGGTGTCAGAAGAAAGGTAAATGAGGATAACTATTTCTGTTGGGAAGAAGGCGACAAATTTATCATGGCTGTTTCCGACGGAATGGGCGGTCATAAGGCAGGTTCTGTTGCGAGCTTTCTTGTGGTTTCTGCTATAAAGGATTATGCGCAGAAGCACGATATGTTTGAAAATCCTTCAAAAATGATTAAAAATGCGATTTCTTATGCTAACGAAATTGTATATCTCCAATCGTGTTCTCATAAAGACAGAGCCGGAATGGGTGCAACTGTCGTTGTAGCTGTTGGGAAAGGGAAAAAAGCATACATAGGTAACCTTGGAGATTCAAGAGCTTATGTCATATCTCAAAACGGTATAGTCCAGATAACAGAGGACCATTCTTATGTAAACGAGCTTTTGAAAATGGGAGCAATAACTCCCCAGGAAGCACGCGTGCACCCCAAAAAGAATGAAATTCTTAAAGCTATCGGGATAGCAAACGGAGTTTTTCCGGATGTGTTTGAAATAACCTTAAAAAATTCTGATAAGCTTTTGTTGTGTACAGACGGGCTCACCAATATGGTTGAGGATGCTTCAATAGCCGAGATAATAAATTCAAAAGAAGATAACGAAACAGTTCTCACAGAACTTATAGACAGAGCAAACCAAAACGGCGGAACGGATAATATAACCGTTGTTGTGAAAAGATAAGTCCGTATTACTTTTTAAAGGAGTATAATTTTATGATAGGTAAAATTCTTGGAAACAGATACGAAATACTTGAGCTTATCGGCTCAGGGGGCATGGCGTATGTTTATAAAGCAAAATGTTTATTGCTCAACAGATTTGTTGCTATTAAAATTTTAAAAGAGGAGTTTAATAACGATACAGATTTTGTGAGCAAGTTTTATATAGAGTCTCAGTCTGCTGCGGCACTTTCAAATGTGAATATTGTTTCCGTTTATGATGTTGGTGAAGAAGCAGGGATGAAGTACATCGTTATGGAATATGTTGAAGGCATCACATTAAAGGAAATTATTCAGAAAAACGGACTTCTCGACTGGAATGTGTCGGTAAACTGCGGACTTCAGATTTTAAATGCTCTTGACTGCGCACATAAAAACGGAATTGTCCACCGTGATATAAAGCCGCATAATATTCTTGTAACCAACGACGGTGTTTTAAAAGTTACAGATTTTGGTATCGCAAAGGCTCTTAACAGCGGTGAAACAAAGAAAATTGACGAGAATGTTGTAGGTTCAGTGCATTACATATCACCCGAGCAGGCAAAAGGTATTATGATTGACGCAAGGAGTGATTTGTATTCCTTAGGTGTTGTTATGTACGAAATGCTTACCGGAAAACTTCCTTTTGATGGTGAAAATCCTGTTTCGGTTGCAATTATGCACCTTAACTCCGAGCCGGTTAATATAAAGGATATCAATATCGCAGTACCGCTTGAATTATCGCAGATTGTAAAAAAAGCGATGGCAAGAGATATAAGCCTCAGATATCAGAATGCAAAGGAAATGGCTCAGGACCTTATCAGCTTTAAAAAGCGTGAAAAGAATAATGCTTTCACAACTAATAAAAATGTTGATGAATTAGCACAAAATCCGCTTAATATGGCTGATGATGTAAAAACTGATAAGCCACTTAATATTGAGAAAAAAGAGGAAGAAATATTCAAAACCCGTATCGGAGACCTTAAGGTTGCTGAAATAATAGGCAATACACGGGTGATTGAAAAAGAAAAAACAACAACTCAAGTGACACCTTTGGAAAAAGAAAATGAAAGCAAGGTGGAAGATATGGCAGATAAAAAGATTAAGAAGCCTAAAACAAAGGCAGAAAAGAACGCTGTTTTGGCAGCTATTGCTGTTTCGGCGGTGCTTATTCTTGTAATGGCGGCAGTTTTTACGAAGATTTTCTTTAAGGATGCCGCATTCTTAGAAATTTTTACAGGAAAAGAGTATTATCTTGCAGACTTTACCGGTAAAGATATTTCCGAGGTTGAGGAAATTCTTATAGAAAATAATGTGAAATATGAAATTGACGGTTATGAGAAAGATATTTCGTATCCCGACGACGCTATTTTAAATCAGACTCCTGCCGGTGAAATGAATATAAAGATAAGAGGAACAACCGTTAAATTTATTGTAAATGACCTTGATGACAGCCACTCTACAGGCTCACAGGAAGAAGGCGACGAAAATAAAGTCAGAGTGCCCTCCGTTATAGGTCAGGAATACAGACAGGCTGAAAAGAAGCTTGAAGAATTAAAATTTGACTGTGTTATAAAAGAAGAATTTTCAGAGGATGTTACTGAAGGCTATGTTATAAGACAGTCACCCGAATCAGGCGAAAAAATCACTCAGGGAAGCAAGGTTACAATTTTTGTAAGCAAAAAAGATGATTCGGATATTGCAGTTATCCCTAAATTTGTGGGTATGCCTCAGGAAGAAGCTTTGAAAGAGGCAGAGAAGCTTGGACTTAAAGTAAAAATAGAAGAAGAATCAACAACCGAAAGCAAGGCGGGAACTGTAGTTTCTCAAAGCTTGGCAATAGGAACAGAAGTCGCAAAAGAAAGCACAATAACTCTCTTTATAGGTGTTTATGACGGAGAGACTGAAGGGGAAAACAATACTCCTGACCAGAATAATCCGCCTTCAAATGAAAACAGCGGCTCAGTAAGTGAAACCACAAAGGATATTACTGTTCAGCTTCCGCAAACTGACTCACAGAATAAGGTTACTGTTTATAAAGACGGAGCGCTTATATCTACTATGAATTACAGCGCAGATACAAAAAATGCAACCGTAACTGTTATGGGTAGCGGAAAATCTCTTATCGTGATAAAGGCAAATGATACTGTTGTTTATTCAAAAACTGTTGATTTTTCAAATTAAGGTGTAATTTATGAAAAAAAATTATGAAGGCATAATTTTAAAGGGAATTGGCGGCTTTTACTATATAAATACTGATAACGGAATTTATGAATGTAAGGCAAGGGGCGTTTTTCGTAAAAAAGGAATTATACCTGCCGTTGGTGACAGCGTTGTTATAAGCATTGTTGACGAAGAAAATAAAAAGGGAAGCTTAGATGAAATAAAAGAGCGTAAAAACTGTTTGCTTCGCCCTGTTGTTTCAAATGTTGATAATATGATAATCGTTGCAGCAGCTTCATCACCTGATTTTGACTTTTTCTTTGTTGATAAAATGTGTGCATTAAGCGAACATTACGGAATAACGCCGATTATTGTTATTAATAAAAACGATTTGTGTGATGGGAAGCAATTCGGGAAAATATATGAGGATATCGGTTATAGGGTTATATATACCAAAAAAGATGATGAAGCTTCTTTAGAGGAGCTTCGGAGTATAATGAAAAACGGTATCAATGTCCTCGGCGGTTTTTCGGGCGTAGGGAAATCTACACTTATAAATGGTATTTTCGGAGATAACGCCCGTCTAACAGGTGAAGTATCAAAGATAACGAGAGGTAGGCATACCACAAGACATTCTGAACTTTTTATGGTTGATGAAAATACTTATATAGCTGATACTCCGGGTTTTTCTTCCCTTGAGATTAATTTTAAAATTGAAAATCTATCGAGCTGTTTTGTGGAATTTGAAAAATTTTTTACTTGCAGATTTAATTCATGCAATCATATAAAGGAAAAAGGCTGCGGAGTGCGTGAAGCTGTCGAAAGAGGCGAAATAGCACAAAGCAGATACGACAGCTACACCTTGATTTTTGACAAAATAAAAGATATAAAAGACTGGGAAAAATAACATTTTGAAAGGAAATGAAAATATGGTAAAGATATCACCTTCAATTCTTTCTGCCGATTTTTCGAAATTAGGCAGTGAAATAGAAAGCATAAACAATGCTGATTTTATACATATAGATGTTATGGACGGACATTTTGTGCCGAATATGAGCATAGGCTATTGTGTGGTTAACGACATAAGAAAAACGACAGATATTCTCTTTGATGTTCACCTTATGATTTCGCATCCGCTTTCTTATATAGAAAACTTCGCAAAAAGCGGCTCGGATTATATTACTGTTCATGTTGAGTGCGAAGACGATACAA
>CAZZPN010000016.1:0-13656 GCA_964655495.1 uncultured Oscillospiraceae bacterium | reverse complement strand
TAATTAGTTCGTGTAATTTTAATTTTAAACTCATATAAATATCTTCATCAATTATGTAAGTTTGCTTATCTATCCACTGCTTCATTGCTACTTTGTTTAAAATAAATTCTTTCATTATTCGTTCTCCGTATTTTTCTATTTTTTGAATTTTGAGGTCAAAAAAAACGCCACAGATTTTTCTGCGACGCTCTTTTCGTTTTTATCTAAAAAATGGGGATAAAAATCCTATGGTGTCAGCCATTTATATAAAAGGCGTGCATCATAACAATAAAAATTAAAATATAAGTCAGATTATTTTATTGCAACACTCAATCCACTTTCTTTTTTCCTGATTGTATAGATTTCTTAAAATATGAATAAACAATCCATACTATAAATATTAAACCGCAAAATCCGATCAATGTCCAGAACACAGCCGTCCAGCCGAAATTATCTGCTATTGCTCCAAGTCCATAGGAACTTAATGTGCTTCCAAGGTAACAAAAACCATTTAAAACTCCTGCAAACAAGCCTGAGTTCACTTTCCCTCTCATAAAAAGTGGGAAGATACTTGTTATTAAACTATTTAAAGTTGATGCAAGGAAATTTACTATAACAAGTCCGATAAGCACTAAGGTTGCTATTTTAAACAATAAACTTCCTATAATACCACAGATAAAAACTGCAATAATAGCAAATACTATGACACATTGATTCACATAATCAGGGATTATTTTATGTACTTTTAATGCACAGGCATTACCAAATACAGCCAAAACAGGTAAGAACAATGTCAAAAGAATTGAAAGTGCATCACTCATAAAAAACTCTTCTTTTAAAATAGAAGGAACCCAGGTTGTCAATCCATCTTTTATTAAGTTTACTCCTATAGCACAAAAACACAAAACATATATTGATATAAAAAGAAGCTTTCTTTCACCTTTTTCCTGATGAACCTTTGAAGAATTTTCAACTTTTATTTTCTCGTTGCCATCTTCCAGTTCTCGTTCAGTTTTTGCATCATTTATAGCTTTATTATATAAAATCAACCAAACAGCAGCAACAACAATAACCGAAATTCCTGCAACATAAAAAGAAAGTTTAAATCTGTCAAATGTAGCAAATATTGAGCTTAATCCATAAATTATAAGTGTACCAAGTGCAACAGTTGTTCCCATAACCACGCTAGAAGTTCCTAAAACTTTTTTCGGTAGAGTCTCTGAGAGCATTCTTATCAAAGACGGCCAAAGAATTGAAAGTGTAAACCCATTTATAAGCCATAACCATTTTATTATAGCAAAGTTTGAAGTCATTGCTACTATAAGATTTATACTTGCAGATAGAAAAAGACTTATAAAAATCATCCATTTTAAGTTGTATTTTTTGCAAAAAAGTCCATTTATAACCTGCCCCACCCCATAAGAAAAAAAGAAAAATGTGGGAACTGTTCCTGCCTGCGCTTTTGTTACACCGTAAAAATCTATAATTTGTGTTATATTTGCAGAATAATTCACCTTTCCGAGATATGATGTTGTATATACAAGCCAACCTAAGAAAATAAGGAGCATTGCCCGGCTTTTTTTACTTATTCTTTTTTCTTGTTGCATTTATTAAGAACTCCTTTAATTCCATTATATTTCTTTATAGTTCAATATTTACTTCCTTTTTTCTGTTTTCATAAAAATAAATACCTCGTTTAACTAAGATTATTTTTAATAAATTTCATTTTTCTCTTTTTATTTCCTTTTTGATAATACTTCTTTTTCGTATTTTTCAATTTCTGCATACCATTCTTCTTCATCAGAAGCTACACCACATACTTCGCAGTATTTATCCCATATATCAGAAAATGGAAGTGTTTTGATTTTTTCCTGCATTATCATAAGACGAGAAAAATCTGCTTTATCCTGAAGTTCTTTTAATTTTTCATTTGGTGTGCAAAGAGCAAATAATAATGCTTTCTGCCAACTTCTAAAGCCTGTTATCCATGCTGAAATTCTGTTTATTGACGCATCAAAATAATCAAGTGCCATATATACTCTTGAAAGTGCATTGTTTCTTACTATTTCCTTTGCCATTTCTTTTGTTTCATCGTCAAATAAAACAACATGGTCACTGTCCCAACGGATTGGTCTTGTAATATGTAATGCAATTTCAGGGAAGAAAGCAAGAAGTGCAGGAATTTTATCCGATACAACTTCTGTCGGATGATAATGTCCGTTATCCATAAGTGGAAGACAAGCGTCATTCATTGCAGCAAATGAAAGTGAAAATTCTGCACTTCCAACTGTATAAGCTTCAACACCTATACCAAATACCTTTGATTCAACACAAGGTTTAACAAGGTTTTTATCAAAAGGCTCGGATAAAATAGCTTCGATTGATTCTTTATATCTTATTCTTGGCTCCATTCTGTCTGATGGAATATCCTTAAATCCGTCTCCTGTCCAGATGTTCATAACACAAGGAACACCTGTTTCCTTTGCAAAATATTCGGATATTCTTATACAAGCCTTACCATGCTCAATCCAGAAATCTCTTGTTTCTTTATCAGGGCTTGAAAGAGTAAGTCCGTCTTTTACTTTTTCATGTGAAAAGAAAGTGGGGTTAAAATCTATTCCCATATTTCTCTCTTTTGCAAACTCTACCCATTTTTTGAAATGCTTTGGCTCCAATTTATCTCTGTCAACAAATTCGCCGTCTTCAAAAATTGCATAACAAGCGTGAACATTTAATTTTGCTTTACCTGGGCAAAGAGAAATTACTTTATCCATATCAGCCATTAATTCTTTATAATTTCTTGCTTTTCCGGGATAGTTTCCTGTTGTTTGTATTCCGCCCGTAAGTGGTCCGTCGTGGTCAAAGCCTGTTACATCATCACCCTGCCAGCAATGAAGTGAAACAGGAATGTTTTTTAATATTTCAATCGCGTTATCTGTATCTACACCAAGTTTTGCGTAAAGTTCTTTTGTTTGTTCATATCTATTCATAATTTTTTCTCCAATTTTTTATAATATAGAACGAAAAATAACATCTTTTTTTGAGCTAATATTTTTAGTGATTCCTGAGCCATACAGCAATTTCGGAATCCCAGTCTTTTCCTGCGGAAGCATAATCTACCAGATAAAAATCTTCGCCGTTTTTGTCTGTAAACTTCATTTTTAAAAGACATGGTACCCCATCCATTATTTCTCTATCTTCATAAAATTCACCTATTGGCTCAAAATCAAACACAGAGTCCGCTGCCTTTCCACTTTTGGAATCCACAGCTAATGTTATCGGTCCCCTAAAAATAGCGACATAATTATCATCGTCTGAATTATGTCTGACAGTTATCGGTGATGTAATGATATTTTCCGGCTTCACATTTTGAGTATCTGTATATATAACTGCCTCACTCCACAATTCAGGAAATTGCGTTATTAAGTCCATTTTATAATTTATATCAATCGCATCATCGTTCCACTCTTTACGATATATCTTATATCCTTCATCGCAACCGGTCCATGCTGGAACTCTGATTTTAACATCAAATGTTACCGGTTTATCTGTTTTAATATGTACTCTGATATTTCCATCTATTGGATATTTTGTATCAATTTCTATAAATATTTTTTGACCTTTACAAAAAACTTCAGTGCTGCCTTTTTCAAAAAAATTAATAGTAATTTCATTATTATCAGATACAATCATACTATTAATAAACACACCAACACCTGCTGATGCAATACTGGCACAACAACCATAGTATGTTAAATCCGAAAGCAATTGATTTCCCCCCACTTCAACACCTCGTTTTCCAGATAACAATGGACTGTAACTATCCACCGGAAGATATGTATCTACTACATTATTGATTCCGAATTGTTCTGAAAATCTTCGTCGTATATGTGGAATTATTTTTCTTTGTGTATTTAGCGAACCTAAATATGCATTATAGAAAGAATGTTCCATACAATCAGCAAATTTTGCATCTCCTGTAAGTTCCAAAACTCTGGAACAAAACTTCATCCATGTAACTGTTACGCAAGTTTCCTGTGATACGCATTCCTGACTGACAGTTTGACGAACTTTTGTATAATCGAATAATTCGTGTGTAATACCGCTACTACCAACAATAGATATTTCGGTTTCAATAATTGCATTAGCAAAATTTATAACTGCCTCTTTGCATTTTTCATTTCCGGTCGCATAATAATATTCAAGTAATCCTTCAAAACAGGATATCATTTCGTACGCCTTGGGTACTCCATATTGATAGGGATAAATATTATTTTCATAAGCAAGCTTAAATATATTTATTCCCCTTGCTCCACCTTCTTTGATAATATATGTTGAAAAATCCAAATATCTTTTATCATCAGTTAATTTATATAACTTTACCATGGGCTCTAAAACAGAGGAAGAATTCAATCCTAACCAAGCTCTTGTTGCATCAGTAATTCGTTTCTGACCTTCCTTATCACCAATATGAGCAATTATATAATCTGCACAGCCTGTAATAAATTTAATAATATCTTTTTTTAGCAAATCATCCTTACAAATATCCAGATAGTATTCGCACCCTAACATAACATATTTCCTACACCAAATATCCCATGCATCAAATTCTGTTTCCCTGATATATGTAGACACTCTTCCATCACTTTCTGCTGTACTCATCATATCCTTTACAGAATCAGTAAGAATTGTATAAAGTTCTTCATCTCGTGTATAAGAATAAATAAGTGAACCACCTCGCATCATTTTGCCCCAGAATTCTCCTCGCCAACCGTAATTTTCTGAATCAGGCTGACTGCGAAACACATCTACAAACTTTGCCCATAGACTAGTGTCAAACAATTGTTCCTTTTGAAAAAAATTTGCTACCCAATTTGCAATACCATTTATTTTTAAAATATTATCATTCATAATAATTCTTGTATGATATATTTTTTAAAAAATATCAATACTCTCCTTTCTTTGTATAATGAAATACCTTCCCGTTATACGAAAGGATATTTATTCTTTTAATATTTCATGTTTTACTTGTGGCTATGACTGTTTGAAATCAACTTCTAAAATTGCTATTCCTCTTAAAGGAACCAAAGTTTGAAAAGTTGTATCGGAATAAGAAACCACATACCCCTGAAGTTTTGTGATATCAGTTACAGAGTTTATTTTTCTTTTTGTTTCGATAACAGGTCTTGTATAATAGTATTCTTCATTTCTGATAAAAAACTTTGATTTTTGGTCAGAAATTTTTATTTCCTGAATCTGACATTCATCTTTATAAGTTAATAAATAAGGTAAATTTTCATTTATTTTTTCTACACATAAATCTAACTCTTTTTCGGTCAAAACATTATAACAAAGCGGATATGGAAAACCAACATTTTTGGGATTTAATTCAGTGTGGAAGTCCCCGTCTGCACCGCTTCCCGATATATAAATAACCCTGCCTTTTTTATACCCTTTTATTTTTTCTGCTTCTTCACTGCTCATTAAATCAGGATTTACGACAAGAATATCACCTGAAACTACCGATAAATCATCAATATGTGACGATTTAAAAACCCATGCACCTTTTCTTAATAATTTTGATAAAATATATTCCGTGCTTGGAAATCTTTTTTTTACAAGAGCATCAATCTCGCTTCGATTTCTTTTATCCGACCAAATAACAGTAGCACCTAAAACTTCTTTAAAATTATTTGTATACGCATTGTCGCTACAAAGTCTTAAAAATTTCCAATCATCACTCGTAAGTCCATCTGAAAGACAAAAGGTATGCCCATCTGTATAAGAAGTTAATGTTCCATCACTTTTCCAGACAAATGTGGAGAAAAGGTCTGCGGTATGACGAGGGAGCGCTGTTGGCAAATGATGTATCACATCATATTGCTCTGCAGTATCACGAACAGGAAAAAGTGGTGTAAGAGAAGTGCTTTTCATACAGGCAGAAATAAGTAAGAGTGATGCTCTGAAATAATGGTTTAACATTTTTCTGTCTTCATAGCTTTGCACATAACCGGCATTAGCTTCATTATCCAAAATAGAAAGAGTTGGAGAACCGTTCTCTACAACATAGCTTTCAATCGGAAGAGTATCAATATCCTTATAAGAAATCCCATATCTGTAAAGTGATTCCATAGGTCCTTTTGTCCAAGTGCTGTTGGCTAATACTTTAAAGCCTTCTTTATTGATACCATTGACAATTTTTTTAAGATAACTCATCCAGCGATTCTCACAAAATGAAAGCCATTCTTCTCTTTTATTTTTTGAAATATACTCTACTCTGCTCATGTTTTTCGGAACTTTAATTCCTGCCTGAGAAAGCATATCATCTGAAACATCTGCCCACTGAAGCGGTAGTCTTGGTCTTATGATTCCATCTGCAAGATGGATACCGGAAAAACCGTAATCAGTTAAGAACTGTTTTGCTTTTTTCAAGAAAAAATCTTCATAAAAAGTCCCATTTTCAAATCTCTTTGTCATATAAATAAAAGGATTTTTCTCCAGCTTACCGTCTATTTCCGAAACTGCACGAAGATTTTTATCGCAAATCGAATTTGATGGACTCAGATAATCAAAAAAGCTTACATAACTTTCTATATTCAGCTTATTAATTTCTGCGACAAATTTTTTCAAATCAAAATTTGTCCATTCTTGAATTTCTCTTTCGTCGTTACATAAATGACCAACATAGGAGCAAAAATAAGGATCAAGTTTTTGCTCTTCTTTTAAATCTCTATGCTTATTAATAATGTCGATACTTGTTACAAGAAGAATTATACCTTTGGGTTTAAAACCAACTTTTTTTATAAATTCTCCCAATCCAAAATCAATTTTATTTTTATCAAAACCTATAAGCTCAATCCAGATATAATTTTTAAAATGCTTTGGGAGGTTGTCATAAAAAGAACCTTCTTTTCCATATAAAGCTCCTGACTCATCTCTTTTTTTCATGATAATTTCCTCTATTATTTAATTATAATTTTCTTCCTGTTCTCTTACTTATAAATTTTTTAAATCGTTCAGGGTCTGCATTTAAAATATTTTCGCTTTTTATCCCTGCGTCCATAAGATGCTTTACTGCAACCTCTACATTACCTACTTCAGAAGCAAAATGGGCATCTGAAGAAATGACAAGCGGAACATCGTGTTTTACACAAAGCTTTGCTATTTCAAGACAATTTGTTCTGCAAGTTGGTCTGTTACGGAATGACGAATTATTTATTTCAACAATTTTTCCATATTCTTTAAATAAAGGTATAACTTTTTCATAGTCAAACTTAAATATTTCCTCACCGCAATGACCTATAACATCAACACTTTCGTTCTTTGCTATATTTGTCCAAAGCTGTGTATGTCGTTCAAAATCCATAGGTTTGGTTATGTAGGAATGTATTGATGCTATTACCCAATCTAAAGTATTTAATGTAGCTTCGGGAACATCGAGAGTTCCTTTTTCATCAAGTATATTTGCTTCACAACCGCGAAGAATGTTAATACCGTCGTATGAGTCCGGTACAGTTGCCTTAAGACATGCAAAATAAACATTGTCAGGAGCACCGGGCATAAGGCCTGTATGGTCGGTTACTGCAATAAAGGTATGTCCTTTTCTTTTTGCTTCTAAAATATTTTCCAGAAGTGTTGAATGAGCATGACCCGACATAATAGTATGTGTATGCGTATCAGCATATATTTTCATAACTGTTCTCCTCTTTACTTAATGCTATATCTCAACATATTCCATGAATGTTTTTTCAAAATAATTTTTTTGTTTTCTATTAGCATTTCTTGTGGAAAAATTGTTTGTTTATCTTTAGTATTTACTTCTTCGATATTATCTGAATACAGGCATATATGTTCTTTCAATTTACAACTTCCGAAGTTTTCAAGCACTACATCAAACTCAATATCTTCCTCTAAAGAACGGTTGACCGCAAAAACAACAATTTCGTTTTTATCTTTATTATATACCGTTGATGTTTCAATATAGGGAATATCCTTATGCTTTTCGGTTGAATACTTTTCACATTCAACAACCGTATTCATAACCTCTCCCCTGCCATATTCCGACGCATACATAAACGGATAAAATGTTGTCTGTACCCAAGCCTTTCCGCCTTTTTCTGTCATAATCGGCGCAATTGCATTTACAAGCTGTGCAAGACAGGCAATTTTTACACGCTCACAGTTATTCTGTAAAACCATAAGCATTGTCCCTACAACAAGTGCATCTGATAAAGTATAATCCATTTCAGCTATATGGGGAGCTTTTTCCCACTCCGGAATATCTGAAAGGACGCCGTCTGTCCATACATTCCATTCATCAAAGGATATATTTATTGTTTTTTGAGATTTCCTTTTTGCTTTAACTGCATCGCACACGGATATAATTGATTTGATATACTTATCAAAGTCAACAGCTCTTGCAAGATAATCCTCAATATCGCACGAATTTGAATAATACTGATGAATCGAAATATAATCCACGAAATCGTAGGTATAATCAAGAACTTTATAATCCCACTCTGCATAATAAGGCATATTAACATGTGAACTTCCACATACACTGAGCTCCAAATCGGGATCAATTCGCTTCATATGTTTAGCAGTCTCTAAAGCAAGCTTTCCATACTCATCGGCTGTCTTTCTTCCAATCTGTCCAAGTCCGCCCATTTCATTTCCAAGGCACCATATGCCTATATTAAAAGGCTCTTCAAAGCCATTTTCTTTTCTCATAGAAGCATATTTTGTATCAGTTGAAAGATTGCAATATTCAACGCAGTTCTGTGCTTCAGTTGCACCTCTTGTGCCGAGATTTACTGCCATCATTACTTCTACATTTGCTCTTTTTGCCCACTCTTGAAATTCATCAATTCCCACTTCATTCGTTTCTACTGATTTCCACGCAGAATTGATTTTCTGAGGTCTTTTTTTCTTATCGCCCGTTCCGTCTTCCCAATTATATTCCGAAACAAAATTTCCACCGGGATAACGCACTAAAGTAACGCCCATTTTCTTTATTAAAGAAATGACATCCTTTCTAAATCCATTATCATCAGCTTCAGGGTGATCAGGCTCATATATTCCTTCATATACTGCTCTTCCTATATGCTCCAAAAAAGAACCGTACAAACGAGAGTCTATTTTTCCTTTTTTAAATTTTTTATTTACGGTAATTTCTGCTTTCATAAAAACCTCCGTATTAAAAGTTTATTTCAGCTTCAGGTAAATTTTCGCACTTTGCTTTAAGCTTTCCGTTTTTACCCTTTACTATTATTTGTGCATATCCATTGAAGAAATTAATTTCCATATCCTTTTCTCCATGCATACTATTCGGATTTCCGTTCCCCACTCCAAGTAAAATCAGGTTTTCAAGAGTGAATTTTACTTTTTCTGAAAAATCAGGAACGACTGTTTTATTTACATCTGTAACGCACAGATTTATAATATGGACTCCATCTTCACTAAAAGGCGTTACATCAGAAAGTGTTATGCTATGTGGCTCCTGTGCTGTTTTTACTTCGTCAGATACCTTTTTTCCGTCTTTTTCTGCAATAACTTTAATTTCTCCTTTTTTAAAAGGCACTTGCCATTCTGCGCGTCTGTCTGAAACTTCTGTTTTTCCGACTGATTTTCTGTTTACAAAAAGCTCGGCAGTAGTTGCATTTGTAAATACACATACCCGAACTATATCATTTTCAGAATGATTCCAATGCGGAAGGAGATGGGCTGTAAGCTCATCTTTATAATATGCTTCCAAAAGATATGCAATATCCTTTTTAAATCCGCAATAATCGGTATAACACCAATGAGAAAGTATACTCGGCCATTCAAAAGGAGTAGGCTCGCCACGATAGTCAAAGCCACTCCATACGAAGCAACCGGCAACATACGGTCTTTTAAGACAAATCTCCATTGTTTCCTCAAGTGTTTCTGTAAATTCAGGATATTCATCACCGTAGCATGCAAAAACCTGTTCTTTCTTATCTGATTTATATATGCCTCTTGTTGCATATGAGGGTGCATTTTCTGTTCCGATTAAAACTTTGTCAGGAGTTCTTTTGTGTGCTTCTTCATAATCTTTAAGAAAATAATTTATTCCGATAAGGTCAAGAACATCTGATGTATTTGATTTTTCAAGTACACCACCGTTTTGGGCACCTATAATTGCACGGGTATTATCATTTTCCAAAATCCGTTCGCGCATTTTTTCAGCTATTCTTCTGCCTCGTTCTTCCTGTTGCCATGGTTCTTCATTAAAAAGACTATATAAAAATACACTCGGATGATTTCTTGATATATAAACAAGTGAATCAAGCTGCTTAAAAACATCTTCAGACACAGAAAAATGTCTGTTTTCAACCATTACGAGCATCCCCATTTTATCGCAGATATAAAGAAGCTGTTCATCAGGTGCGTGATGTGCACAACGATATGCATTGACACCCATTTCCTTGAGGCGTGATATACGATACTGCATTATCTCTTTTGTTGTTGCAGCACCTACACCTGCATGGTCCTGATGACAACACATACCTTTAACATAATAATGTTCTCCGTTTAAGAACATTCCTTCGTTTTTCTTCCACTCAACATGTCTGAATCCAACATTTGTTTTAAATCTGTCGATAACAACTCCGTTTTTTATAAGTTCAAATTCTACAGTATATATATACGGATTTTCAGGCGACCATAAATGAGGATTTTTTACTGTTATGCAATCAGAAGTTTTTTTTGAAATATTTTTATAAATAATATTATTTTGGGAATCCTTAAGACGGACTGATATTTCAGAGTCAGGTGCCATATCAATAATTTTCAAATCAGTATTTATTTTCCAGCTATCTCTAATTTTTTCAGTTTTTACAAAGCATTTTTCTTTATCAAAATGAGTGTATTCCCTAAATTCTATATATGCATTTCTATATATGCCGGCACCCTCGTACCACCAGCCTTCCCATCTTCTTGCATCTACATATACTGCTATTTCGTTTTTCTCGCCCGGAAGAAGATAGTCTCCGATTTCAGCATAAAATCTGTTGTAACCGCTGAAATTGCGTACTGCAACAACTCCGTTTACAAATACATCACATTTACCCAAAACACCGTCAAAGACAAGTCTTGCGCTTTGAATTTCTTTATTATCAAGCTCAAATGTTTTATAATACCAGGCTGTTCCTCTTTTTTTAAAGCCTTCTGCAGGATTTGCACTCTTATCAAAAGGAAGCTCTGTTGCCCAATCATGAGGAACAGTGACTTCTTTCCATTCTGTCCCCTCTTTAAACATATCATATTCCTTCAGATAACCGCCCGCTTCTGAGGTAATATGTGCAAGCGGAACAGGAATATACAAGGCTTCAAGTTCTCCTAAATGAAACAGCCACTCACCTGTTAATTTTAAATTAAAATTCATTGCGTCCATCAAGCCACACCTCTCTGTATGCAATCTGTGGTGAAGAAAAATGATCCCAACGCGCTTCCAAAGGTGATACATTGTCATATTCCGACTGCTTTCCTATAATCTGCACGAAACCGTTTTCCTTTATTTTCACAAACATATAAAGCGGCTCTTTATAATTAATTACATGAGTCGGATTTTCATAGTTATTCTTTATAAATTCAGAATCTACAGAATCAGTAAGGTAATTTGGTCCGATAATTTTTTTGGACATACTGTTTACCATCAGATAGTGAACACCGCCTTTTAATAAATAACCGTCTGCGTGGTCGTGTCCTGAAAAACACATTGTTACCTTATTGTATCCTGCCTTCTGATTGACCTTCCATAATACATTCATAAATTCCACATAATTATATATAGTCCATTCCCCTAAAGCAAGGGTTGCGTGGGTAAATATAAAGGTACGCTTATCTGTCTTTAAAAGGTCTTCTTCAAGCCACTCAAGCTCGAATTTCGGTATGTAGCATCCGGAATTTATTCCTTTATGTTCATCGTCCTTGTAGTCCATATATCCGCCGTTTGCTTTGGTATAGTTTGTATCAAGGACAACAAAGTGGAAATCTCCTCTATCAAAGCTGTAATATTTTTCTTTCATTCCCCAATAGTTCATGATAAACTCTTTTCCGCCAAACTCTGTATCATGATTTCCGAGCACATGATATTTTCCGCCTTTAAAACTGTTCCACACTTTTAAAAGCTTTTCACCAAATTCGTTAGGATAAGTAAAATCTCCAAGCTGAATTATAAAATCCGCGTTTCTTTCTTTTGCTTCTCCTACAAACTTTTCCATTCTCCAGCTTTCATCAACATCCCACAAGCCCTGATGCACATCTGCACAAATTCCAAATACAAAATCTTTATTCATAGTCGTATCCTCCTGACTTTTTAATATAGATTTATTATAACACAAAATCAGCTTTAAATATAGTATCCTTCTTATTCAAAATAAACACATTTTTATTAAATCACAAATTTATCTTCTTCTTTTAAGTCAAGAAGATTAATAACCTTTTTAAATACTTCATGTGGCTTTTCAAATTCACGCGGAACGTGTGCATCACTGCCCAAGTAGAATTTACAACCGCACTCTTTTGCTATTTTATACGGTCTTAAAATAATATCAGCTTCTTCATCCGAAAAAGGTGATATATTAATTTCTATGCCGCAGCAGAGCATAGCTGCCTTTTCAAACAATCTTTTCATTTCATATTCGGATAAAAGTTCAAGAGTTTTCAGATATTTCTCTCTGTCCCCCGGTGCAATAAGACTGCAAGTCAGATGTGCAATACCGACTTTTTCAAATGGCAAATCCATATTTAATACTGCCTCTAATCTTTTTATCCATGTTTCTGCCGTTTTTTCTGCGTCCTCAACATCTCTTTCGTAGACCGTTTCGTTCGGAAAATGCAAATGCGTTGTAGGAATGATTATAAAATCAAACTCTTTTATCCTTTCTGTAGATAAACCAAGCGTTAAATCTTTATTAAGTTCGGTTTCGCAACCAAATAAAAAACGAATGTTTTCGCTCTGCGGAAGCGGTAGCTTTGAACTTATATGAGAAAAGGTTGACGAACCATAGTCACATGGTCCGCCCTTAACTTTTTCATCCCAGAAATGATCCGTTACACATATTGTTTTTAAATTGTATTTTTCAGCATATTTAAGTATTCTTTCATTTGTCTGTAAAAATCTTTCGTCACCTGCGCAAAACGAAAGCTCTGAATGAATATGTAAATCATGATCAATTATGTACTTCATATTTTATTATCCTTATTCAGCGCAATATCCGCTTACATAATATCCAAGGTTATACCTTCTGTCAAGTCTTCCGAAGCTTGCACAAACTTTCACATCGCTTTCAAGCTCCAAAGAATACTGTCCAAATGGAATCTGGAATTCTTCTTCACATATAGGCAAGTCTGTACGGATACAGATTACTCGCTCAGCGGGTACTGTAAGATGAAGTCCTTTAACAGGCTCTTTATCTTCAAAATAAATATTTACTATAATATTTGCATCTTTTTCGTTTTTGTTTGTAATCATTAAAGCTTCGTGTCCCGGTAAGCTCATATCATCACCGTTTCCAGGTAAATCACCGTCCACGAACATATAGTGTTTATATCCTATTTCAGCCATTTTTTATTTCTCCTTTTAATTTTTAATTATTTTACATAATTGAATAATTCTTCTTCAAATTCAGGACACAATGGTTCTGCACCGTT
>CAZZPN010000015.1:0-13696 GCA_964655495.1 uncultured Oscillospiraceae bacterium | reverse complement strand
TACGGTCGCATACGTTTGCAAGCGTTCCGTCTGCTACATCATCAAAAAAGCATCAGTTGATTTCGGCAATTCCGCCGAATTCGGCTATAGAGAGCAATTCTGCGAGAATATCTTTTAATTCTCACAGATATTTTTTTGCCCAAAATTAAAATCCCTTTTTCTTTGTTTATGCGTATCAAAATTTGACACACCCTGAGTTTCATTCTCAGGGTGTATTCTATTCTTGGCTACCGTCATATCTTGAATCCGTCTGTGATTCCGTTCAGCCTTGAGGTGTCCTTCTTCACATAGTACATCTCAGTTATCTGTGATGTGGTGTGCCCGAGTATGTCTGCCACTTGTTTTGGGCTGAGTGCTTTGATACTGCCATCAGCTTGTTTTATTCCGTTTACTAAGTTAGTTGCGAAGGTGTGGCGGAGCGAGTGCAGGCCCTTTCGTTCTATGCCTGCGGCATCCAGGATTCTATAGAATCTCTTTCGGAAATTCACTGGCTTTGTGAAGTTTCCATGCTCATCGCATATCAGCGGTGAATCCTCTCCGAAGTAGTATTCTGCTCTAAGCTCTTTTATCACCTCTATCGCGGCATCATTCAGCGGTACGGTGCGATTGCTTGTCAGTGTCTTTGTTTTGCCCACCTTGGCTGATTTTCCGCCTGTAGCTTTGGTTCCCTCTCGGTTGTATACTTCTTTCATCGAGTTTTGGATTTTCATCTGCCTTTTCTCGATGTTGATGTCTCGGTTATTTACCGCCAGTATCTCGCCGGGCCTTGCACCTGTGTTGAGCATTAGGATGTATGCCGCAGCTTGCTTATGCTTTCGTTCTCCGTTTGAGTATGTGGCGTAGGCTTCTTCCTTGAACTTTTTGAGTTCATTCGGATCGAGTACGGTTATCATTTCACATTCAGGCTGTAGTTCCTTTCCTTGCGCTGACAGGAAGTTTGCCTTCTTTATCATCTCCACATTATCCATCGGATTCTTGCTTATCATTGCCTCTAAGTACATTGTCCTGAAGTATTCGTTTAGGAGTACGTAGGCTTTCTTTACCGTTGTGAAGGCTAACCCTTTGTTCATCCAGTGATTCAGCAGATTTTTTATATCCGCAGCTACGATGTCACCGACCACTTTATCTCCGAGTATGGGATATACTTGATTTTTTGCCGTACATTCGCATCTGTCGTAGGTGGTTTGCTCTACTGTCGGGAATTTGAAGATTTCGAGCCAATTCTGTATGCTATCCTTGAGCAATTTCTTGCTTTCGTCTGACAGTTCAACCTGATTCTCGAAGTCCGCTATGTAGGCAGTTATCTTTTTGTTAGCTTCCTGCTTGGTAGTTCCTGAGAAGGATTTCCTTTTGCGGTTGCCTTGCTCGTCCATGTACCACACAACTCCGCCCCAACGACCGTCTGTTCTCTTGAACACATTTCCGTTTGTAAGTAGCTTTCTTTGCATTATCTCACATCCTTTATTTTTGTATTACCTTTTTGGCAACACAAACAATACCGTAAAGATCGGCACAAGTCAAGCGTTTTTGCGAATAAAAACCATCAATTTTTCAAAAGCAAAATAACAGTAATTTTATTGACATATTACTGTGTTTAGTGTATAATTCCATTAAAGTTAATCATTGAATTTAAGAGAGGTTACGCATACATTTGCGTAACCTCAATTTGTTTATATAGGGGTTTATTCCATTGTGCCGACCATTTTATTTATATCACCATTCGAGTCTACGATAATGGTTTGGGGTTTGCTTGGAGCCACATAGCCGAAGCCTTCGATGTAGGCTTTATTTTTCTTCTCTATGATTTCGTTCCTTTTTACAGTTTCCTCATCAGTGAGGTAGCAGGTGTCCTTTGCCATAATTTCATCATTTGGATTTATGGGTTCTTCCGGATTCTTTTCCCATTTCGCATATAGAACATCAGGCTTTGTGAATTTAAACATTGTTACCTGATTCTGCTTTGTTCTTGGATCTGTGAACCATCCTTTGAATGTGTAACCGTATTTTGTTGGGACATAGCTTTCAAGGCTGATGCTCTCGCTATATCTTTTGGTTATTGTCCTGATAAAGCTTCCGCCGTCCGATGCGAAGGTTAAGGTTACATTTCCTAAGATTCCAAGTTCATTGTCAAAGGTTACTCGGTATTTACTGAGCCACCGAGATTTTGTAGTTGCCGATGCCGTTGTTGATATCAGCATAGTCACCGCTAATGCCGTACATAATACTTTTTTCTTCATAAAATTCTTCCTCTCTGATTTTATATTACCTTTCGGCAACACAAACATACCACAGAAGATATCGTAAGTCTACGAAGTTTTTTCAAAAATGCTCTTCTTTGTTTAATCCGTATCATATTTGATATGAAATAAATAAGTATCACACTCAGAGGAATTTAAGCATACTGCATAATTTACTCCAACAATTTGTTTTATGATTTTGTCAAGTTAGGGACAAAAAAATTTTTTATTTTTTTCAAACCACCTTGACACAATTATTCCATTATAATATGAATAATTATATCACAAATGCTCTGAAGAATCAATATTAAGAACAAAATTAGATAACTTATCAATGCTTTTTTGTTCTTTTAAACAAATTCGGTGCATTTTTCTTTGTTATCTTAATAGATGCATTAACATTGTTGTCTGTTTCCTGTAATTGCGATTCATTACCTACTCTGCAATACAACATAATTACCGGTTTCTTTTTCATTCGTTCTTACACCACCTTTTCTTTAAAATTACATTTAATCTCTAAGCGCCTGTCATCATACACATAGATTGTTTTGATAAGGCATCTGAGCATTTCATTGTTAAAGCTCTCTGCACCAAGAAATTCCTCTTCGGATAATTCTTTTTTTGTGAGCTTAATATATCCGTCAATTTTTTGTTGCTTCAATCCCTTGATTTGCTTATTGATAGCATTATTGTTTATACATATTATTTTATATCGTTTATCAGTCTGACAACAGCAGGATTTTTTTCTTTCCCCGTAATTTCAAGCTGATTTATGATTATCGAGCCTTTGCCGTGTTTAATTTCGCCCATTGCAACAACCTTGTGCCAGCTTCCGTTTTCATCCTGATTTCCCGATGTTAAAACAGGAGTTATATTATCACCTTCAACGGTTGTATAGATTACAGGAGACATTCTGTCAACATTTTCGTCGTAGAAAAATCCAAATTCATTTTCAGATAATCTTTCAACATACTTATGACCTGTATCTCTCGAAACAAAATAAAGAGGGCTCATTCCGCAGTCTGTTGCGGTTATTTCATTTTCAAGAATATTATACTTTCCTGCTGATAAAGGAGAAATGACAATAATTTCACCGTCATTTACTTTTTTATCATACAAGTTTCTGTTTTTGTTATAATCCTCATAAGAAATCTGATTAAATTCTTTTCGTTCTTCTTTCTTATAGATTTTAAAAGCTTCCTTTGTATAGTTAAGAACTTTGCCGTCTGAAATTGCCGCCATATATACAAAAACATCGTCCTTATCATCTGTTTTAGGAGACTCAAATTCAACATAACCCTTATAATTATCATTATCCAGAGAAGCTCTTGCAGAATATATTATCTCATCTTTATATTCAACCATATATGCAATTTCATCAACCTTTACGCCGTCTGTTACAAGATAGGTTTCAAGCTTAATTTTTTCATCGTCAAAGAATGTAAAGCGGTCTGAACGGATATCGCAAAAAACATCAGCCAGACAGTCTCTGTATGCAAAAAATGCAGGCTTAGGGTTACGCTTGCAGTCCATAATTGTTTTCATCCATCCGCTTGGCCATGCGTCTATAAACAAATGAATCGCAAATGTATTTATAAGAGAATTTCGCCTTAATGCAGATGTCATCAGCTTTGTTGCAAATTTCTGATGTCTGTGGCTTTGTTCTACCCATTTTTCAATAGATTTCGGGGTTTCGTAGAAGAAATAATGGAATGGTCCTGTCTGTGCATTTATAATATTATTCGGGTCAAACGGTTCCTTCAGCCATTCTTTCGGATAGTCGCTTTTCATAACATCAACAAAATCTAAGCCTTCCGCACCAAATTCACCGCATCCGCAATGCCAGCCTGGGAACACATCAAGCCAGTAGCCTTTATGTAATTTACCCATATCAAGTCCGTGTCCGTTGTACCACATTGTATAGCAATGGTTATCGGGCATAAGCTTTGAAGGTGGGTCATAATCTCCGTCAACATGCTTTGTCACTCTGTCAGGGTTATTCATTTTTACAATATCGTCTGCCGCATCAAAGAAATTCATCATTTCCTTTCTCGAAATCATTCTGTGAGGCATATTTGAAGAATTAGGGAACGGCTCGTTTATGTAGCTGTCAATTATACAGCAGGGGTGACTTCTTACAAGCTTTTCCATTTCTTCAACCTGTCTTAAGGTTTCGCAATACTGATTTATTCTTATTGTACCAAAAAGCGGCATATCTGTCTGAATCATAAGTCCGAGTCTGTCGCAATAATCATAAATTTCTTCCTGAACAGGTCTTTGAGTAAGTCTTAAGAAATTCATATTGCAAAGCTTTGCCAGAAGCATATCGTCAATAAGCTGTCCAAAATCACCTCTTAAAACATCCTGCTGTTCATAGCCCATAGTATTTGCACCGCGAAGTCTGATTTCTTTTCCGTTCAAATAAAATTTTCCTTTAGGCTCGCTTTCCAAGTCCTGAGTAAAATCTCTTATACCAAACTGACGGGCTTTCATTGATTTCAGCTTACCGTCAACATACATTTTTATCTGCACCTGATAAAGATATGGTGTATCAGGCTCCCATATTTTTCTGTTTTCTATTTTAACAGGAATAACAAATTTATTATATCCGGGTCCAATCTGAAGAGAAACGCCTGCGCCAAGCTTTCCTTCCGCTATCATTTTAGCTTCTGTTAAAGTATCGCCCACGCCTGTTTCGATATATGTAACAGGTGTATAACGCACATTTTCAAAAACTGTTTCCTTAAAGTTCTGACCGTAAATACTGATTTCAAATTCAATATCGTTGTTCTTTTCTTCGGTTGAGTAACATTCAACCCATATTTCGCTTGCATTAGAATTTACTCTCGGAAAAATATCAGAAATATACTGTTTTTCTCTCACTTCAACAAAAACCTTGTTATATATTCCAAAGCCGGGCGGACAATGGTGCCAGCCGATGAGATAATCGTCCCAGCCGAGCCCTGTTGCAGCATAAACCTTATCACCCGTCATCTTTTCTCCGTTTATGTTGGTATTTCCCATCATAACATTATCGTTTCTGACAATTACCTTAAGAGTATTTTTTCCGCATTTTGCCGCTTCGGAAATATCAAATTCAAAAGGTGCAAAAAAGCCTTCGTGTCTGCCTACAAACACATCATTCACAAAAACCTCGGCAATATAATCAACACCCTTAAAGCATACAAAAACTGCCTTGTCAGAAGCAAATTCAACCTCAAATTCTGATTTATAAACAGCCGTATGCTTACCTGTCGGACCGCTGTAATAAGGTATTTTAAGCGCTTTCTCTTCTTCACCGTCCAAAGAAAACATAAAATCACTTATTTCCGTGCGTACCGAAAGCTCGTTTATCTTCGGAGCATAATCCATAAGATACGGCTTATAGTATTCTCTCATCTTTGAAAGTTCATTATAAAGCTCGTCCTTTGAATCCATCTTTTTAAAAGGTACAAACGCATTTTTGTCGCCTTTTTCAAGGCTTATTTTTTTATCGGGAAATTCAGGAGGAACTATCGGAACAAGACCTCTGTCCTTATCCACCTTATACCCTGCCGCAATATCCGCAAATCTATCATTTTTAGCCATTATTACCCCTCTTTCTTGTTGTATATATAAAATAAAATCCCATTTTTTCACCTACATTATACAAAAAAACAAGAAATAAATCAATAGTAAAAATTGATTTATTTCTTGCATTTCTTACAATTTATCAATAATGCTTTCTTTTGTAAAATATTACAAAAGCAAATGCAAATATAAGTATTACAATGCTGAAAATCGGAGTGAAATATTTGTTTGCAACAGAAAAAAGTGAGCTGTCTGTATTTTCACTCTGATTATTTTGGAAAATCTGAGGCATTTGTCCCTCAGGCGTCTGTGGTCTTTCTCCACCAAACATCATTTCACCGCCCGGACCACCTCTCATTCTTCCGCTTCCTTTAGGAAACTCCCCTTCAGGCATTTCCCTTTCTGGCGGCATTTCCCTGTTTTCAAACATAGGAAGCTCCTGCTGTTCTTCTGTCACCTGCTCACCATAGGCACATAAAGAAAAATTAAGCGCCAACACTGCAAGCACACAGAAAAGAACTATTCTGTATTTTCTCATTTTATTTTTCCTCCACTATTCTACGGCTTCTCCGTTTATGCTCAGCGTATAATTACCGTCTGAGCTTATCAAAACCCAGCTGAAGCGTTTTTCAGATATTCCCGAGGCTATAACCCCACCGTTTTCATCAGTTAAACAAATCTCGCTTCCCGCTTCATAATTTTTTGAAAGTCTCTTAACATAGGAATTTTGCTTTGATGTTTCTGACGGACTTTCCGCCATTCCAGTGCTTCCTGCCGCTACCACCGTACCGCCGTTTATTTCATAACCGCCATCAAAATCCATCGTTGAATTTCCGCTGTTTTCCGGACCGTACACCTCGATATAACCGCCTGATATAATTCCTGCAGAATTGGAATCCAAACCGTCTCCGCCAACCTTAGCGTAAATTTTACCGCCGTCAATTTTCACATCATCCGCTTTCGCAACAGCACTTTCACCCATAAGCTCAATACCGGATTTATTCATATTCTTTGATTTTAAAACATTTTTCTTTTCACCTCCGAATTTTTTATTTATTTGTCTGTATAATAAACTATCAAAATTAAAAAAACATTAGAAAGGGAATATTAAAAAAGTTTTTATGCGCAAAAAAAGAAACGAATCCACAAAAGGCAGAAACGATTTATTTCGTTTCTGCCTTTTGAAATTTCTGTCCTTAAGAGTACACTTGATAATCGAAGCTTTTTTTATTTTCTATTCTATAATAACACAAGTACCCTTTCTGCACCAATCCTCCGACAAAGAATTAAGCTCCTTTATTCTGTCGGGGGTTGAAGAATATTTTTTTGCAACTGCGAACAAGGTCTCGTCATTCTGCGGAAAATAAGCAACAACGGGAGCGCGGTTCAGCTTTTTGGGTGTTTCTTTGTTTAGGTTTATTGAAGTTATTGCCGTAATTTCTTTTTGCGAAGAAAGATATGAGCTTAATTTTACATTACATCTTATCTCAAGCATATTATTTCCTGCAATCACAAATGAAAGATTTTCAGGCTCACACATTATGTCAATGCTTTCATAATCCGTATCACAGTCAATATTCTGAGCGTGTTCAAAATTAATATTCTTTGTTTCGCACCTCATTCCGCTCTGAGTCCTGTATAAAACCTTGCAGCAAAGTGAAGCCGATATCATAATTCTGCCGTTTTCCACCTCTGCACTTCTTGTCACAACATCGGTCCATACAGAATACACTTCGCTTATCACTGTATCCTCAAACTCCAGAACTTCTTTTAGTGAAACAGTATCCGTAAACACATCGGAAAAGCATATACTGCTTACAGTTCTTTTTGAAAGTCCTTCCTCATACATCGGAGAATATGCGTCAACAACATATTGTGCCTTGCCTGTGGTACAGGCTTTTATTCTTAAATCTATTACCCCGCTTATATTAACGCCTTTACCGAAATTATCCTCACCTAATATCAGCTCACAGCACGCTTTTTTCACATCTGCGCTGTACATAAGCTGCATACTGTCGTCAATACCGTTCATATCAATGATTTCAGTAAACGGAGTCTCAAACAAAACAGTTTCAATTGTGGAAATATCCGAAATATAAAGAAGCTCTGCGTGAATATTTCCTTTAAAAACAGCCTTATTTGTGATTGGCTTTAATTCCTTATCCATAAGCTTTACACAAAGCTTTAAAACCTCACATATTGCAGGCTTGCCCGACGGAAGAGAAAATGCAGGTGAAATACTTATTTTTTCATTTTTTATACAATGAATACAGGTTGAATTAAAATCATTTTTCAAAAGTACGATACCATCATTTTCCTGTAAATTAGCTGCTTCGGTATTTTTATAAAGCTCAATAATAATATTTGCGCTCAAACGAACTCCGAGCTTTCTGGAATTAATAAGAACACACGGCTCGTTTAAGCATTTTATATGTATGTCCTCATATTCCCACGCCAAATCTGACGGAATATCAACCTTTACGCTGAAATTTTCTTTTGTTTCAATCGTGCAGATATTTTCGCTTGACGCATCCTCAGGAATATACAAAATACGCGAAATCGCTTCAAGCTTTATATTGCAGCAATCCTTCTGAAAAGAATAGTCTGAAATACTGCATTCTGTAAAGGATGATAAAATTTTCAGCACATCTCTTTTTGAATCGGGAACATTCACATCCCAGTCAAGCTTCTTTGAAATACTTTTTGTTAAAACATTGTTTGTAATAATCGTTTCGTTCATATAGTCAGTCTCCTTAGAAATAATAGTTTTTTATACCAAAATATATGAACGAACAAATGCAATTATTCCTTCGTTTTAAAAATTGCCGTTACTTTATGAATGGGAACGCCCTGTGAAGAAAAACGCTCCTCATATTCTGTCATAATATTGCCCTCGGGCTTTTCTTTGTGAAGGTCGTTATAAAGCTCCAAAATCTCCATAGGATAGTTTTCTATTTCTTCCAAAGAAAACTCCCACAACAAAACATTATCGGTTTTAAACTGAAGCTCTGCACCGTCCTTTAATATTTTTTCATATTTCATCAGAAAATTACTGTGCGTGAGTCTTCTTTTTTTCTGACCTGATTTTTTCCACGGGTCCGAAAAATTAAGATAAAGCCCCGAAATTGATTTTTCAGGGAAAACAGTATCAATAAGCGAAGCGTCAACATTTGCATACCTCAAATTCGGTATACCTTCTGATTTTGTTGCGGCAATGGCTATAACATCTGCGCATTTTTCAAAAGCGATAAAATTTATATCGGGATTTAATCTCGCAAGCTGTGTTATAAAATTCCCTTTTCCCGCACCTATCTCTATTTTAACGGGGTTATCGTTTCCAAAAACCGCTTTTACATCTATTATTTCGCCCTCCTTCGGATGAATAAAGAAATCCTTATACATCTCAAGCCTTTTCGGAGTGCATTTCTTTTTTCTCATTCTCATAGTTTTATTGTATTCCTTTCAATTTATTCTGTTATTTTATCATAAAAATGCTAAAAAAACAAGTATTAATATAAAAAAACGCTTATTTGTCGAGAAGTTTTTTTACTTTTTTAAAATCCTCGACACATTGCAACAGCATTTTTTGAAACACTTTGCTATAATTTAGGAAAAATTACAAAGGAGTGTTATTTTTTGGAAGCAACAGTGAAAACAACTAACCTACCAGAAACAAAAAAGGAAAAAAAAGAGAGAAAAGAAAGAAAAATAAAAAGGACTGTAAGCCGAAAAACAATTGCAAATTTTTTTATAAAATGTATTAAGCTTATTTTAATATTTTTTATTTCGAGGACAAGCATATTTTTCGAGCTTAATCCCTTTGCGCCTGTAATAATGCTTGCACTCGGCGGTGATTTCTTTTCGTTTGCAGCGTCGCTTCTGGCGGCGTATACGATAGAAAGCTTTGAAGCTGTTTTCTATATTATTACATCGTATGCACTTAAAATATTTTTAAAAAACGAAAAATTTGATGTAGTAAATTTAGCTGTAAGCGGTGTTATCGTTTATACCTCTATAATATCGCAAAACGATTTTAATCCATATGATATTATTTTAAGATTTGTTTGCATACTTCTTTCAATAGGCTCATATTATCCCATAAAAACCGCCTGCAAGGCACAGTTTTTGAAATCAAGAGCCCTTAAGTTTACAAAAAAAGAGGCTTACTGCTCAATTTTTCTGCTTTTTTGCTTTATTGCGGGAATAAACAACAGTATCATATATTTTTCCCTTGATTTTTCAAATATTGTAAAAATATATGTGCTTCTTATGTGCGCTGTCTTTTTTGGTGCGGGAACAGCTTCGGGGGCAGGTGCAATAATCGGAATATTAAGCGGGACAAGCTACAAAGACGCGTCGCTTTCGATGGCGTATTATTCTCTTATGGGACTTATGTCGGGGATATTTGCAAAATTCTCAAAATTCACAACCGTTCTCGGACTTATGTGTACATATGTTTTTTCGTATGTTTATATGCAGGATTTTTTCAGCGGCGTTTCATATACGGAAATGGCAATCGCGTCTGCAATTTTCTTAGTAACACCGAAAAACAAAATTAAGGAATATTTTGACAGATATACAAAAACAGAAAACACTGCAAATATGCTTTCAACGGTAAATTCAGTTGCGGCAAGCAGGCTTGACAGCCTTTCAAAATCATTTTTTTCGCTGTCTGATAAAATCAATATCCTTCCGCCGAAAAGAGAGCATATGGTAAATTTAAACACAAATTCTCTGTGCGACTTTCTATGCGAAAAGGTTTGTTCAAAATGCACGCTAAAAAATATTTGCTGGGATAAAGAAAGAGAAAGTACGATAGAAGCGCTTCAGAATGTGATGGGGGTTTTATCCGAAAAAGCAAAAATAACGGAAAAGGATTTTGATTCGCGTTTTTCGAGAAGATGTACAAAAATAAACGAGGTGATTTTTTCCCTGAAAGGCTTTTACGATATTTTGAAGGTAAATGCCGTATGGAAAAGAAAAATGCTTGAAAATTCAAAGGCATTCAAGCAGCAATTTGTTGAAATGTCGGAAATAATATGCGATATGAAAAAATCAATTGAAACAAACAAATACTACGAGGCGGAGCTTTCGGCAGATATTTATTCCGCAATTTCATACGAAGGTTACATAGTAAAGGATGTTGTTGTAATAAAAGACGCAACAGGTGCTTTTTTTGTAAAGGTATCTTTAGAGCATTGTTTTGAGCAGAAAAGCTGTCTTAATACCATAAAATCCATTATAGAAGATGTTCTTGGGATATATATGGTTAAATGCGACGGCGGCTGCAGCGACAAAACCTGTAATCTGCTTTTCAGGGAAGGAAGCATAGGCAAGCTTGAAAAAAGAGTTTACAGTATTTCAAAAAACGAAGCCTCTCCCACAGGAGACAGCTATATAATAAACAGAATAAGTCCGAATAAATATCTCATTGCCCTTTGTGACGGAATGGGAAGCGGAAAAGAAGCGTCTGATATTTCCTCCTGTGTAACAGAGCTTTTGTCAAATATGCTTTCAGCAGGCTTTTCGGAGGAATCAACATACAAAATAATCAATTCGTTTGTAATTTCCAATCTGTCGGGGCTTGGCTTTACGACTATGGATTTTATGGTTATTGATACTAAAAATATGATTGCAAAAATAGTTAAAAAGGGCGCCTGCCCTACCTATATAAAAAGAAACGACAAAGAAATAATCACCGTTGAAAACAAATCGCTTCCTGCAGGAATACAGTGGCAGAAGCCGTATATTAAAACAATCCATATAATGAAGGACGATATAATAGTTATGATGTCAGACGGTGCTTGTGAAGCGCTTCCCGACAAAAACTGGATTAAAAATATACTTAAGAAAAATCAGACAAAAAGCCTGAATGAATGTATTGACCTTATTTATTCCATTGCTCAGAAGGATAGCGATAAAAAGGACGATGATGTAACTGTGTTGGGTATAAAAATAGCATAAAAAGAAGAACAAAAAAGCTCTCAAACCAAATTGGTTTTGAGAGCTTTTTACTTATCCCACGGTAAGACATCGCCGTCTTCCCTTAAGTATTCCAATATTTCCGCTACACCCTGATTTTTATATGAGCTTACACGAAAAACCTTTTTACAGCCGGCAAGTCTCAGCCATTTTTCTGCTCTGTCAGGATTGCCGTCTTTATGGTCACATTTTGTAACTATGCCGATAACCTCTCTGTTTGCGCTTGAGGTAACACAGGGTGGGTATAAAGAATACGGCTCTGTTGCACTCAAAAGAAGCCCCACAATATCTGCTTCATATGTATAAAGTGCAAGCGCTCTTCCAAGATGTTGAGTCTGAGCGTATTCACCCGGAGTATCTATAACAACATCATAATGATTTATATACTGGGTTTTATGGTATTCTATCTTTTCACCGCGAAGTGCCTGCGTGAGTGTTGTTTTTCCGCACTCACTTCTGCCCATAAGAATTATTTTTTTCATTTCTTACCCTTTTTCTCTTAGGTTTTTGTTATAGGACAAACAGTAAAGCCTAAAGTTTCCTCGAAATATTCATTTATAGACTTAAGCGCAGATTCAACCTCGCTCACTCTGCCCGTAACAATAAGAGTTCCGGAAAAACGGTCAACAAAACCAAGAATTACATTTGCAGCTTTGGTTGCCAAATCGCCTGCTATAACAGAAGTTTCGGCAGGGCTCATGGTCATAATACCGATTGCGGTGCGTGAATAATCTACTGCAGGGTCCAAGCCGAGCTTCAGATATATTTCATTGTCAGGATTGGCAATAACATGTGAAATTGTAATCTGCTTACCGGGAACAAGCTCCTGCACTATGCGGAGCTTATCATTATTATTTTTTGAAGATAACATACTTTCCAGATTCATATAATTAAAACCTCGATGATTCTATAAATATACATATATACTATAACATATTTTTTTCGGTTTGTAAATAGTTTTTTCAAAAAAACAGTATCATTTTTTTATAAGTTTTCATAAAGTGATAGTACTGAAGTGAGGTGAAGTCTGTGAGCGCGCTTAAAATGAGACGAATTTCAAACAAGCTGTCCTACAAAATGGGATTTTTAAATCTGGGAGGAAAAATTCTTTTTATCACGGTTGCTTCTTTTTTTATTTTCTGTCTTTATTCCTATAACACAAATATAAAACCTCTCCTTAACGAGCTTGGCACTTCAAGAGCGTCATCAGTCGGGCAGAATGTCATTAACAACTCGGTTGAAAATGTTTTTTCCAAAAACGACGCTCTGGGAAACGATATTCTCAATATAGAAAAGGACGCAAACGGGAAAATAACTGCCGTAATTCCCGATTTGAAGGAAATGAACAGACTAAAAGCGAAGATTGCCATTGAAATAGATAATGAGCTGAAAAAAACACAAAATTCAAAGATTTCAGTTCCGATAGGCAGTCTTACGGGACTTCCATATTTTTCAAATTTAGGGCCGAGGGTAGTATTCAATCTTATCCCCTACGGAAAAACTCAGATTGATTTCAAAACAAGCTTCACTCAAGCTGGAATAAATCAGACGCGCCACGAAATAAGCGTTGAGGTTACGCTTACAGTTGCCCTTCTGATTGCACAAAAGCAAACTACAAGCACAAAGGTCACAACAACAGTTCCCGTAAGCGAAACTGTCGTTATCGGAGATGTCCCGCAAAGCTACACAAATTTTGTTACAGACGAAGAAAATCATCGTGACGACGCAGTAAATATGCTTGATTAAAATAAAAAATTAAATTTTTTTCAAAAAAGGGTTGACAAACAGAAAAAAGTATAGTATAATATTTTTCGTTCGGTGAAAAATCATCGGGCAGATTAAATTAAACGGCTATGGCCCGGTAGTTCAGCTGGTTAGAACGCTAGCCTGTCACGCTAGAGGTCGTG
>CAZZPN010000014.1:0-14146 GCA_964655495.1 uncultured Oscillospiraceae bacterium | reverse complement strand
CATAATTACATTCCATTCTTTAGAGGACAGAATTGTAAAAGAATATTTTAAAAGTTTGGTTGATGTGTGTACCTGCCCTAAGGATTTTCCTGTGTGTATATGTAACAACAAGCCAAAAGCAAAGCTTATAACAAGAAAAGCGATTTCGCCTTCGGATGAAGAGCTTTTAGAAAATCCAAGAAGTAAATCAGCCCACTTAAGAGTAATAGAGAAAATAGCAGAGTAACTATATATAAAAGGAAAGGAAAAAACACTTATGTATTATAATGATAATCTCGCAAGAAAACACGAGTATTCAGCGGATATCCGAAAAAAAGCACACACAAGTGATATGACATTCGGAAAATCCAACAGAGAAGTGGTGCAGCAGAGAGTAAGAACTCTTAAATTTGTTACAGTTATATTGTTTTTTATAGTTGCTGCAGGCATACTCCTTTCAAAGAATGCACAGGTTACAGAGCAGAAAAACAGAGTGTCGGAGCTTAAAGAAGAATACAACAGAATAGTGCATGAAAACAAAAAAACAGAGATTGAAATAAATCAGAAGATTGACCTTAAAACTGTTGAAGAAATTGCAATTTCAAATTATAATATGAACAGAGCTAAAAAAAGTCAGATAGTTTATATTAATGTTGAACAGGAAGATTATGCAGTTATAAACGGAACTCCACAAGAGGTCGAAGAAAAATCAACGCTAACAAACAGATTGGTTGCATATTTGAACGACTGAGGTAATATAGTATAAAGTAGCTCGGGTTTGAAGAGACAAAATTGTAATTAATCCAAAAGAAAAAAATCGGGAATACTTCTCGGGTTTTTTGGCTATATAAACTGGGAAAAACTCTCGGTTTTTTGTCGTTTTATAAACTTTTATGAAAAGTCCGTTTTATTAAAAAATTATGAAAGAATGATTTGAAATGGAAAAAAGAGTGAAAAATAAAATTAATTCAAAAAAGAAGGTGCAGACACGCATAAAATGTATGTGTATAGTCGGTATCCTTCTGTTTTCTGCGCTTGTTGTGCGTATAGGATATATTCAGTTTATATGGGGACCCACTCTTGCAAAAGAAGCACTTGAGCAGCAGACAAGGGACAGAGTAATAAATGCAAAAAGAGGAACTATATATGACCGTAACGGAAAGCAACTCGCCGTAAGTGCGGATGTTGAAACGGTGGGACTTTCTCCGGCAACTGTAAGAGATACGGGAAAAGCAGAAGAATATGCAAAAATCCTCTCGGAAACCTTGAAGCTTGATATCGATGAAGTAAGAAAGAAAATAGATTCAAACATTTCTTATGTTGTGATAAAGAAGAAAATTGAAAAAGAAGAAGCTGATAAATTAAGAAAACACAATATGCGTGGTGTGTATCTTGACGAGGATACAAAAAGATACTACCCTTATAACAATATCGCTTCTCACATCATAGGCTTTGCCGGTGATGACAATCAGGGACTTTTGGGTATTGAAATGGTATATGACAGCAAACTCAAAGGTCAGAACGGAAGAATTGTAACAGCGAGTAATGCAGACGGAACGGAAATGCCGTACAAATATGACAGATATTATTCAGCGCAGGACGGAAGCGATATTACGCTTACAATAGATGTAACAATTCAGCATTTTTTAGAAAAGCACTTAGAGCAGGCAATAGTTGATTACAGCCTGCAAGCAGGTGCTGCCGGAATTATAATGGATGTTAAAACAGGTGAAATACTTGCTATGGCAACAAAGCCGGATTTCAATCTCAATGAGCCGTTTGCCATTATTGATAAATCAGTAAAAGATGCTATCGAAAAAGAAGAAGACAAGGAAAAGAGAGTTTCGATACAGTCGGAATATCTTAATAAGCTGTGGAGAAACAAAGCGGTTGTTGACAGTTATGAGCCGGGTTCTACATTTAAAATAATAACAAGTGCTATGGCGCTTGAGGAGGGCGTTGTTACAATCAACGACCATTTTAACTGTATCGGTTATCAGACAGTTGCAGACAGACGAATTCACTGTTGGAAAACAGCGGGACATGGTGGAGAAAGCTTTGTGCAGGCGCTTATGAATTCCTGTAACCCTGCATTTATTCTTATTGGTGAGCGTGTAGGAACAGAAAATTTCTATAAGTATTATAAAGGCTTTGGTTTTACGCAGAAAACAGGTATTGAGCTTACAGGTGAAACAACGGGTGCGTTTTATCCGGAAGGAAGCTTCAATAAGGTTGAACTTGCAACAGCTTCGTTCGGTCAGGGACCGACTGTTACACCGCTTCAGATGTTAGCTGCAATCGGTGCTGTGGCAAACGACGGAAATCTTTTAAAGCCTCATCTTATAAAAAATATAACAGACTCAAAGGGAAATATAATTGAAGCGTCGGACACAACTGTTGTAAGGCAGGTAGTTTCGGATCAGACATCACAGATTTTAAGAGGTGTTCTTGAAGATGTTGTAACAGACGGAACCGGAGGTCAGGCTTATCTTGAGGGATTTAGAATAGGCGGAAAAACGGGTACAAGTGAAAAGCTTCCGAGAGGTAACGGAAAATATGTTGCTTCGTTTGCCGGTATTGCGCCGACAGATGACCCCCAGGTTGTTCTTATTCTTCTTCTTGATGAACCGCAGGGCGTTCATACAGGTGGTGCAACTGCAGCGCCACTTGCCGGAAAAATTCTTGATGATGTTTTAAGATACATAGGAATTCAGCCGTCAACAATTTCTTCCGAAGACGGAGAAATAACAGTTCCTGATGTTGTGGGAGAAAATGTAACGGTTGCAAGACAGACACTAAATGAGCTTGGGCTCAGATGTCTTACAGAGGGTGACGGCGAAACTGTAAATATTCAGATACCTAAGGCTGATGCTGTTATAGCGGAGGGCGGAACGGTTATAATATACACAGGTGATGCAAAGCCTACCAATTCCGTTAAAATGCCAAATGTAACAGGCAAAAACTATTATCAGGTAAAGGAAATATTCGAAAAAAATAACATTATTTTAAATGCCGTTGGTATAAGCGGAAATGTAGATAATGTCAAGGCTGTTTCGCAAGGAGTTAATGAAGGTGAGTATGTTGCCGCAGGTACACAGGTAACTGTGGAATTTTCTGACGGTACTCAAAACGGCGAAGATGCACAAAAAGAGACACAAACAGAAGCACAATAGAGAAAAATTAGAGAAAGGAGAAACGGTATAAGAGATTATGCCATATAAACGGAATGAAGATTAGAGACTTAATTAAAGATATACAAATAATTTCTGTGGAAGGTAACATTGAATGTGAAGTGGAAAATATTTCCTACGACACAAGAACAGTAGATGAAAACAGCGTGTTTGTATGTATAAAAGGCATAAATACAGACAGACACGAATTTATAGAAGGTGCGATTAAAAAGGGCTGTAAGGTTATTATATCGCAGTATCCTGTAAAAAAAGAGGGGATAACAAATGTAGTTGTTCCCGATACAAATAAGGCACTTGCACTTGTTTCTTCGAATTTTTATGAAAATCCGGATAAAAAACTCCGTGTAATAGGTGTTACAGGCACTAATGGGAAAACAACTTCAACAACACTTTTAAAAGCAACTTTGGAGGAGAGCGGCTATAAGGTAGGTCTTATCGGTACAAACGATATAATAATAGGAGATACTGTGATACCATCTCCGAATACTACTCCCGAGGCGCCGGAGCTTTTTTCATACTTTGCAAAAATGGTTGAGGAAAAATGCGACTTTGCTATTATGGAGGTTTCCTCACATTCAGTATCGCTTGACAGAATATACGGAATTGAATTTGAGGTAGGAGTATTTACAAATCTTACTCAGGACCATCTCGATTACCATAAAACAATGGAAAATTATGCGAAAGCAAAATCTCAGTTTTTTTCATATTGCAAGAACTGTGTTATCAACGAAGATGATGATTACAGTGCTGTTATGAAAGAAAATATAAAAGGAAAGCTTGTAACATATTCTATTGATAAGCCGTCAGATTACCGTGCTGTGAATGTTAAGCATATGGATGACGGAGTTTCATACACTGTAAAAAAGAAAAATGAAAGCTATGATATAACATTTCCTATTCCGGGAAACTTTTCGATATATAATTCCCTTGTTGTGTGCAGCGTAGGCGGAGTACTCGGAATTCCCGATACATTTGTAAGAATGAGCCTTAAAAACTCAAAAAGAGTAATGGGCAGATGTGAGGTTGTGGATATTGATAAGCCTTATAAGGTTATAATAGATTATGCACATACTCCCGACGGAATGGAAAACATTCTCACAACTATCCGTGAATTTAAAAGAGGAAGACTTATAACGCTTTTTGGTTGCGGTGGCGACAGAGATAAAGGCAAACGCCCGAAAATGGGTAAAATGGCAGAAAAATATTCCGATGTTATAATAGTAACAAGTGACAATCCGAGAAGTGAAGATATGCAGTCTATAATTGATGATATTATGGTCGGAATAGAAAGAAAAGACAATGTTTATACAAATATCGACAGAAAAGAAGCCATAAAAATGGCACTTGATATGGCAGAAGAAAACGATATCATACTGCTTCTTGGAAAAGGACACGAAACAGTGCAGAAATTCAAGGATTATAATATAGAGTTTGATGAAAGAAAAATTGTGAGGGAAATATGCGACTTACAGTAAAGGAAATTGTTGAGGCTACAAACGGAACTCTTATTTATATGAATAAAGACAGTGTTATTAACGGAGTTTCAACAGATTCAAGAGAAAACCTTTCAAATAAGCTTTTTGTGCCGATAAAAGGTGAAAATTTTGATGGGCATAATTTCATAGGCGGTGCCGTTTCAAACGGGGCATCGGGATTTTTGACACATATAAATGAAAATGTATGCGACGAGGCTGATTTTGCCGTTTTGGTAGAGGATACAAAAAAAGCACTCGGTATGCTTTCTAAATATGTTTTAAAAAGAAGCGGTGCAAAGGTAATAGGTGTTACGGGAAGTGTGGGAAAAACAACCACAAGACAGCTTATTGCAAGTGTTGTTTCAGAAATTGGAAAAACTCTTGTTACATTAAAAAACTTCAATAACGATATAGGTCTGCCGCTTACAATTCTTTCTATGGACGGAGACGAAAAATATGCCGTTTTAGAGATGGGAATGAGCGATTTAGGCGAAATTTCATATCTTTCCAAAATTGCGTGTCCCGATATTGGAGTTATAACAATGATAGGAATGTCTCATATTGAGCATCTTAAAACTCAGGAAAATATACTTAAAGCAAAATTGGAAATTACAGACGGAATGGATGAGAACGGTGTTCTTGTTCTTTCCGGTGATGACAGTATGCTTTTTGATTTAAAAGGAAAATTAAACAGGAAAACAGTTTATTTCGGAATACAAAACGCAGACAGCGATGTTACCGTAACAGACTGTGATGAAAAATGTGAATTTTTATATGATAACGAAAAATATACTGTATCGGTAAGCGGAATACATAATGTTAAAAATGCGTGCTGTGCAGTAACTGTCGGAAAGCTTCTTGGTGCTGACCGTGCTACTATTCAGCGTGGCTTTGATAAATTTAAAAATGTCGGCTTAAGACAGGAATTGTATAAAATAGGTAATAAAGACATTATACTTGATTGCTATAACGCGTCTTTGGATTCTATGAGGGCAGCTCTTGGCGTTTTAAAAAACAAAAAAGCCATAAGAAAAGTGGCTGTCTTGGGCGCAATAGGTGAACTTGGCGATTATTTAGAGGATATTCTTACAAAGGTTGGCGAAGCTGTGTATGAAAATGAAGTTGATTTACTCATAACCTGTGATGAGAATAGCTCATACATAAGAGAAGGTGCGATAAAAGCGGGACTTGAAAGAGAAAAAACACTTCATTTTGAAACGAAGGATGAGCTTTTTAAAAATATAAAAAATGTGTTCAAAGACGGAGACTTAATTCTTATAAAGGCTTCAAGAGCATATAAATTTGAGGATATATTTGAAAAAATCAAGGAAGCCGAATAATAAAGAAGGGCAGAGGTGAAGAAAGATGAATCTTACATTTCAGGCTGTAATATGTGCAATAATCGGGTTTATAATAAGCGTTGTTATAGGACCTGTTATAATTCCTGTATTAAAAAAATTAAAATTCGGTCAGAAAATATTGGATATAGGTCCGAAATGGCATGAGACAAAATCGGGAACTCCGACAATGGGAGGCTTTATATTCATAATTGCCGCAACAGTTTCCGCGCTTATTTTTATAAGAGATATAAAGGGACTTTTTGCAGTTATATTTGCACTTTTGTGCGGCTTGATAGGTTTTGTTGACGATTATATAAAGGTTGTCAAAAAAAGGAACCTCGGCTTATCTCCTATCGGAAAAATAATAATGATGCTTGTAGTTACAATAGCTTTCTGCGTTGTTGGAATAGAGCTTGGAGTTGTGAGAACCTCGCTTCATATCCCGTTCACATCGATTAATCTTGAAATGGGCTATTTTATAACTGTTTTTCTTGTGTTTATGATGATAGGCTTTATAAACAGCGTTAATCTCACAGACGGAATTGACGGCTTAGCGGGAAGTGTTACTGTTTTTGTAACATTGTTTTTTACACTTATGGGACTTGTTTTCAGAGAAAACGGACTTGTTTCCTACAGTGCAGCTTTGTGCGGAGGTTTGTGCGGTTTTTTAGTGTATAATCTGCATCCGGCAAAGGTATTTATGGGTGATACCGGCTCACTTTATCTTGGAGGGGCAGTTGTAGCACTTGCGATTTTAAATAATGATCCGCTTATTATTGTAATAATCGGAATTGTGTATCTTTTAGAGGCGGTTTCAGTTATGCTTCAGGTTGGATACTTTAAACTTACAAACGGAAAAAGACTCTTTAAAATGGCGCCTTTTCATCATCATCTTGAGATGGAAGGATATAGCGAAAATAAAATAGTTATTACATTATGCTCTGTAACTGTTATTGCAGCTGTAATTGCTTTTTTATCGTTTGTATAAAATCAAAGAAGTAAAAGGAAAGAGGAGATAAAGTGTTTCGTAAATTGCGATCAGGTTTGGGAGAAATGGATACAGGTTTTCTTGCCATAGTGCTTATGCTTACAGCCTACGGTCTGATTATGGTATATAGTGCGTCTTCTCCGAATGCTTTTTATGTTAAAAATGACAGTACATACTTTTTCAGAAATCAGCTCATATGGGCTGTGCTTGGAGTTGTAACACTTTTTGTTACCTCTCTTATTGATTATAAGTTTATAAGAAAAATGAGAATGCTTATCTATTTTATTGCGGTTGGACTTCTTGGCATTGTTGCAGTTGCAGGTGCGACGGTAAACGGTGCAAAAAGATGGATAAGAATAGGCGGATTTTCTATGCAGCCGTCTGAGTTTGCGAAAATAGCGATAGTAATAATGTGTGCATATGTGCTTTCAAAGCTTGTTGATACACATTGGAAAAATACGCTTCCGTATGTTTTTTCGTGCATACTTATATTCGCAGTTGTAGGAATATTTCTTTTTTTTCAGCCGCACTTCTCGGCTATGATTATTATTGTAGGCTCTATCGGAATAATGATGATTGTTGCAGGTATTCCTATGAGAATATTTACTGCTGTTGGAATACCGGTAGTTGTTTTGGGTGCTATTGTTGTCGCAATAGAGCCATATAGACTTGAGAGAGTTTTGTCGTTTTTGGATCCTTTCAAATATAAACAGGATTCGGGATGGCAGGTTGTTCAGTCGCTTTACGCAATAGGAAGCGGCGGTGCTATGGGGCTTGGTCTTGGAAGAAGCAGACAGAAGTATCTATATATCCCCGAGCCGCAAAACGATTTTATTTTTTCAATTATATGTGAGGAGCTTGGATTTTTAGGTGCGCTTTTAGTAATTGTGCTTTTTATTGCACTTTTGTTTAAAGGAGCAAAAATTGCTCTTAATGCACCCGATAAATATTCTATGATTCTTACTTTCGGGCTTTTGGCAATAGTTGCAGTTCAGGCACTCCTCAATATAGCCGTTGCTACATCTTCAGTTCCGGCGACAGGCATACCGCTTCCGTTTTTCTCGGCAGGAGGAAGCTCGTTTGTGTTTCAGATGATGTCGATGGGAATGATACTTAACATTTCCCGACAACCTAAGGTTATAATCGAATAGTAGAAAGAAAAAGAGAAAAAAGAGAGGAATGTGGAGCTTTGAAGGTTCTGATTTCAGCAGGCGGTACCGGCGGACATATTAATCCGGCTATTGCGATAGGAAAATATATAGTTTCTCAAAATAAAGAAAATGAAGTCCTTTTTATAGGCTCAAAAGGAAATCTTGAAGAACAGCTTTATAAAACAAGCGGACTTCCTTACAGCCTTCATATTTCAAAAGGACTTGACAGAAAAAATCTTTTCAATAACTTTAAAATTCTCTATGATGACTATAAGGCTTACAGAGAAATTTTAAGGATAACAAAAAAATTCAAACCCGATGTAGGTATTTCCTGCGGAGGTTATATAAGCTTTATGGCTATGGAGGCAGTAAAAAGAACGGGAGCTCCGTTTATTTTAACCGAGCAGAATGCTTTTCCCGGTCTCACAACAAAGCTTCTTTCAAAAGATGCGAAGAAATACTGCCTTGCTTTTCCGGAGTCGGATAAATTTTTAAAATATCCAAATCGAAGTGTTGTAACGGGTAATCCCGTAAGAAAAGAATTTTTGAATTGCGATAAAGAAAAAGCAAGAGAAAAACTTGGCATACCAAAGGATAAAAAGGTTGTTCTTTGCTTCGGTGGCAGTTTGGGTGCTGAAAAAATGAACGAAGCGTTTCTGACACTTATAAAAAAGCTTGAAAAAGAAGAAAATACCATGCTTTATGTAGGTACGGGAAAAAGATATTACAGCGATTTTATAAAAAGTGCAAAAAGTGTAAAAAGTGTAAAAAATACAAATTCTAATATAAAGATAAGCGAATATATTGATGATATGCCAACGCTTTTAACTGCGTGTGATATTGCAGTAACAAGAGCAGGTGCTATGACAGTGAGTGAGCTTTGTGCGGCAAAAAAACCGTGTATTCTGATACCCTCACCTAATGTTACTGCAGACCATCAGACAAAAAACGCAAAAGTGATATCCGATAAGGGCGGCGGAATACTTATAAAGGAAAGCGAGCTTGATTCGGAAAAATTCTGCGAAATTGTTATAAAACTTATAAATGATGATAAAAAGTTGGAAAAAATGCAGAACAATATGACCTCTCTTTGCGTCCTTGACGGTGATAAAAGAATTTTTGAAGTTTTAAAAGATGTAATAGAGTAACAATAATACAATTATTTCATATAATAACAGTACGAAAAGTAGCGAAAAATACGGAAGGTGAGTTATTATATGAAATATGTTGTGAACGGCGGAAGAAAATTAAGCGGAGCTGTGAGTATGTCAGGCTCAAAAAACGCAGTTCTTCCCATACTTGCTTCAACGATTGTTACAAAAAAGAAAAGTGTTATACATAATTGTCCGAAACTTAGTGATGTGGCTTCAACCATAAGAATACTGCAGTATCTCGGCTGTGATGTGTGTTATGATAAAGGGACACTTGCAGTTGATGCGAAAAACAGTTGTGTGAAAGATGTTCCGGAGGATTTAATGCGTGCGTTAAGGTCTTCTGTCATATTTTTAGGAGCATTTATTGCAGACAAGGGTGAGGGAAATCTTCCTTTTCCCGGTGGTTGTGAGCTTGGAAAAAGACCTATTGATATCCATGTTGATATTTTAAGAAAAATGGGCGCTGAAATCAAGGAAAATGAAGGCAGCCTTGATTTTAAATACAACAAGCTTAAAGGCGGAGAATATTTTTTACCGTTCCCAAGTATAGGCGCAACGGAAAATATAATTCTAGCTTCACTTGCGGCAGAAGAAGATATAATAATAAGAAACGCCGCCGCAGAGCCTGAAATAAAAAGCTTAGCTATGTTTCTTAATCGCGCCGGTGCACAGATAAGCGGTGCAGGGAGTGAAAGAATAGTAATAAAGAAAGAGAAAAACTTCCGGGATTGTGAATATACAGTTATCTCGGATAGAATAGAAACTGCGACATATATGGCAGCAGCGGCAGTTACCGGAAGTACCGTTACTTTAAAAAATGCCCCTGTTGATGACATAAAAAGTACGATTTCTGCGTTTTTAAAGGCAGGTTGTGAGGTGCTTATAAAAAATAATGAGCTTACCATTATTGCACCGAATAGATTAAAAGCAGTAGATATGATTTCAACTGCACCTTATCCGGGCTTCCCGACAGATGCACAGCCTGTAATTACAGCTTGTCTTATAAATTCAAAAGGAACAAGTCTTATTGCAGAAAATATATTTGAAAGAAGATTCAATCATGTGCCTGAATTAAGAAAGCTCGGTGCAAATATAAATGTATTTGGTAATACCCTGAAAATAAAAGGAAATATCGAAGAAATGTACGGCGGAACAGTTATTGCCGGAGATTTAAGAGCAGGTGCCGCACTTGTGGTTGCAGCTCTTGGAATAAATGAACAGGTTATTGTGGAGGATTCACACCACATAATCCGGGGATATGAAAACATCGCGACAAAATTAGAAACACTCGGTGCTGATATAAAGATTGTTTAGAAGCGTTTGCTTCTAAACAATCTCACTATAAAAAATATTAAAAAGGAGGAAGATGGCATGGAAACAGAAAATCAGATTTATAACGCAACACAAAAAACGCAGGAAAATCAGTTTGATGATATCGATTACGGAACAGAATCGGATTTTTATTCTTATCGTGAACTGAAAAAGAAACGAAAAATGTCAGGATTAAGGAAAAAACATGTTTTTCTTAATGGTTTTCTTATTGTATTTTTGTTATCTTGTGCATTTCTTACTCCGATTTTTAATGTAAATAATATTGTCGTAAACGGTAATACTATACTTTCAGAGGATAAAATAATAGACGCAAGCGGGATTTATGTTTCAAAAAACATTTTTACTTTTAAGTGCGAAAAAGCGGAAGACGGAGTAGAAAAATTAAGCTTTGTTGATGCCGCTGAGGTCAAACGAGCATTCCCGTCGGGAGTAATCATAAATATAAAAGAATGTAAACCTATTGCGCAGATTTCCTGCGGTCAGTCGCTTTATCTTGTTGTGGACAAGCACGGCAAGGTGCTTGATACTACCGATAAGAAAGAAAAATACAGTGTTCCCGAAATAGAAAATACCAATATTATGGAATTTGAGGTAGGGAAAATTGTTAATCCCGAAAATAAAAAAGTTTTTGATAACCTGCTTATTCTTGCACAGGAAATCAAAAATGTGGGAATATCGGATATAACGGAGAAAATTTCCTGCAGAAATAATGAGCTTATCCTCTGTCTTAAGGGGGATATAAGATGTAATGTGGGAATCGGCGAAAATTTATCGTACAGAGTAAAATTTATAAAAGAGGTTTTTGACTCTATTCCCGAAAACAAATCGGGAGAACTGAAATTTGTTGAAGAATATAAGGCGGTGTTTACAGAAGATGAAAACTGAAATTAAAGCAAAAATATCGATTGCCATAGTCTGCAGTATCCTTGCGTTTTGTATAACATGGCAGTTTAAGAGTGTCAGACAGAATCAAGGACAGGGCACAATAAGCGGGTTGAGGTCTGCTGAGTTACAGACACTTTATCAAAAAGAAAAAGAGAAAAACGAAGCACTTTTAAGCGATTATTTAAGGGTAACAAGTGACCTTGAAAAATACAAAGATGCCGCAAACGACACAAATGCGACAACAAAGTTACTTAAAACACAGCTTGATAATGCAGAAATTCTTTCCGGAATGAAAGAAGTTACCGGAGAGGGACTTGTTGTCAAAATGAATGACAGTAAATTTTCTTCGCAATCAAATTACCAGGATAATATATATATTCTTCACGACAGTGATATACTTCTGGTTGTAAATGAGCTTCGTGATGCAGGTGCTGAAGCAATTTCAATAAACGGCGAAAGACTGACAGCCCTTTCCGAGATAAGATGTGTAGGTAGTGTTCTCAGCGTTAATAATGTAAGAATAGCAACACCTTTCATAATAAATGCAATCGGTAACAGCGATACCTTAGAGTCGGCACTCCTTTTCAGAGGCGGTGTTGTTTCTGAGCTTGCAAGTTATGGGTTTGAATTTGATATAAAGAAATCAGCTTCGGTTACTGTTCCTGCATACAAAGGAGCGATTTCCTTTAAATACGCATCTCCGACTGAAAATACGCAAGGGGGTAACAAGTAATGTTTCTTACAATTATCGGTATAGTGGTGGGCGTAGCCGGCGCACTTTTTATACCCTGGGTTGTTACTCCGGGTTATTCAGTTTATCTTGCTGTAAGTATTCTTGCGGCTCTTGACTCTGTTTTGGGTGGAATATATGCAAGCTTCAGAAAAAATTTCAATATGGCGATTTTCGTTTCGGGACTTATCTGTAACGCACTTTTGGCGTGTATCATCATATTTTTCGGTGAAAAACTGGGCTTGGATTTGTATCTTGCCGTTGTGGTTGTTTTCGGAACAAGACTTTTTAATAATTTTGCTTCAATAAGACACCATATTATTTCCAATTATGCTTTTTCCAAAAAAGAAGAGACAGTCGAAGCGGACGCAGAAGAAAAAAACGATGAAGTCGAAAATATAGAGGAAGAAAAAGAATAAAAGCGGAAAATCAAAAGAAAAAACAATTAAAATTAAGAAAAATAATAAAAAAGTAAAAAAAATTGTAAAATACACTTGAAATTTATTATCAACCGTGTTATAATAAAACGAAGTGATGTATATTTATTCGAAATAATATATAGGAGGTACATAAAAATGCCTATACCGGGAATGGTGCAACCTGCTACAATCAAGGTTGTTGGTGTTGGTGGCGGCGGATGTAATGCTGTCAACAGTATGATAGAAAATAATCTTAATCTGGTTGAATTTATTGCAATTAATACAGACCAGATGTCTTTGGCTGACTCAAAGGCTGATGTAAGAATTCAGATTGGCGAAAAGCTCACAAAGGGACTTGGTGCCGGTGCTGATCCTGAAATCGGTGAAAAAGCAGCAGAAGAAAACAGAGAAGAAATTGCAAAAGAACTTCAGGGCGCTGATATGGTGTTCGTTACTGCCGGAATGGGTGGCGGTACAGGAACAGGTGCTGCTCCTGTTGTTGCAGGTATTGCAAAAGATATGGGAATCCTCACAGTTGGTGTTGTTACAAGACCTTTTGCTTTTGAAGGTATGAGAAGAGCAAACGCCGCTAAAAGAGGAATTGATAATCTCAAAGAAAATGTTGATGCTCTTATAGTTATTCCGAATGATAAATTACTCAGTATTGTAGAGAAAACAACTTCTTTGCTTGATTCATTTAAAATTGCTAACGATGTTTTAAGACAGGGTGTAAAAGGTATCAGTGATGTTATTGTTGTTCCCGGTCTTATAAACTGTGATTTTGCCGATGTTAAGGCTATTATTCAGAACACAGGATATGCTCATATGGGTATAGGAAGCGCAAGTGGCGAAAACAGAGCAGAAGAAGCTGCTATGAAAGCTATTTCAAGTCCGCTTCTTGAAACATCTATTGACGGTGCAAAAGGTGTTCTTCTTAACATCACGGGTGGCTCTGATATTACACTTCTTGAAGCTAATCAGGCTGCAAGTGTTATTCAGCAGCATGTTGACCCTGATGTAAACTTTATATTTGGTGTTGTAATTAATGACGATATGGGAGACGAGCTTAGTGTTACAATCGTTGCGACTGACTTTTCAGATAAGCAGAAGCGTTTCAAGGATGACATTATGAATTTCCCATTCAAGAAAGACGATAAAAAACAGGAAACAATGAGATTCAACACTTCCTCCGGTTCCTCTTCAGCCTCTCAGTCTGTAAGTTCCGGCTCCGGCGAAAGTGCTGTTAGTGATGCAGTTGAAGCGCTCAGTAAAAATGCTTCGGATGATGAAGAAGACGGTCTCTCATTGCCACCTTGGTTATCAACATTGAAATAAATTAGTATATTAATAATATAATTATACAATTTCAATTCCGAAGATTTTTTATGAAATTTTCGGAATTGTTTTTTTACTCTTACATTTGGTTATTCAGAAAGGAAAGGTTTATTATGGAAAGAGTTTATAATTTTAGTGCAGGTCCTTCAATGTTACCTTTGGAGGTA
>CAZZPN010000013.1:0-14491 GCA_964655495.1 uncultured Oscillospiraceae bacterium | reverse complement strand
AATATATGGCTTCTCTTGCTGTAATGTATAATTACAGTATTGTTTACTGTGAGCTTGATACATTAGAGAAATTTAAGACTAAAAAAGGCAATCAGCGTAATGTTGCCATTTACAAAAAATACGACGACTTGCGTAAAGCTGAGTACTTCTCAGAAGAATATTTGGAAAAATTGAGAAATGGAAAATGGGAGTATCATTTAAAAGAAGAAAATGGAAAGTATTTCTTCATAGAAAAAGATGTGCAGACAAAGAAGCTTTATAATCTTGATAACGAAGAAATGAATAAAGCTTATTTTTCAAATCCTTTCAAAAAGCAAGTGCCTTTTGTAAGATTAGAAGCATTTATGTCATCGGATAACAGTAATCCTTATACACTTATTAAGCTTGACAAAGAAAAAGATTTAGTTTATCAAAATCTTACAAATGATTTTGGCGGAGAAATTGATTTGTCTGATAGAATTGCAAAAAAGGTTTCAATTTTCGGCAACGGAAAAAAAGGAGCAATATCAATAAAATTAAGAAGTGCTACAAACAGTATAGAATGTTATGAAGAATTTATAATTGATATTGATTTTGAAGGCTGGAGAGATTTTGTTTTGCTTGAGTGTGATAACGGTGAAAGAAATGATTTGCCGTTTGATAATGGTGAACACTTTTATGCAACATATCGTTCGGGCTTCCATCATCACAGAGTTACAAGCATCGAGGTTGCAACATGGGGAGATGTTGACGGTGTTAAAATGTCTGATATTGAGGCAGTTACACATAAGTATGAAGTATTTAAAAATCCGAGCATAAAAATAGGTGATACAAAAGTCAGATTTGAATGTGAGCTTATGAGTACAGACTTTATTGAGTTTGACGGTAAAACTGCAAAAGTAATTGACCGTTATGCAAACGAAAAAGAAATTTATTTCGAAGGCAGTCTTGAAGCACCAAACGGTGATTTTGAAATGGAAGTAACGGCTAAATCACTTAATAATAATATCCTAAGAGCGCAGGCAACTTGTATTTTTACGGGTGAAATCGTAAAATAAAAAATCTAAAATTGATTGGAGAACGGCTATGATAAATTATTCTAATCTCACAACATTATATGTTTCGCAAAAAAACGGAAATGACAACGAAACAGGTTTTTATCCTGAAAAAAGAGCTGATTTAAATGGACCTTTAAAATCAGTTGAGGAAGCTTTGAAAAAAGTGAGTCAGTTAAGAGAGTTCAACTTTTTTCAGCCGATTGAAATAGTAATACTTGATGATATATATTTTGTCCAAAAACCGATAGAAATAGATGAAAAAATATATGATGTTACTATTACAAGCTGTTGTAAAACAGTTGTTTCAGGTGGTAGAAAGATAGAAAATTTCAAAGAAGATGTTTTTAACGGTGTAAATTGTTTAAGTGCCAAAATAGAAGATATAGATGACGGATTTTGGTTTACTGATTTCTATGTTGATGATAAAAGAGCAGATTTAACCTGCTATCCCAAAGATAATTCTCTGTTACAGGCGCAAGATGTTGAAAATAAAGGTATAAAACTTTCAGATTCTTCAAAATGGTTTATTGCCGATAAAAAAGATATAGAGGTCTTTAAAAATTTCAGAAATTTTGGCGACTGCTTCATAAGCTACAATCATTATTGGGTGGATGAACATACGCCGATTGAAAGCTACGACTTAGAGAGTGGTAGAATAACTTTTAAATACCGTTCTCGTTTTACAATTGAGCTTACTCATCCGGCAAGTGCAATAGAATATAAAATTGAGAATGTTGCGGAGATGTTTTCAAAGAAAAATGAGTGGTATCTGGACAGAATTTCAAAAAAGGTTTACTACATTCCAAGAAACGAAAACCAGACAGCCCAAAATATCACTGCCTATGCACCTGTTACGGATAAGCTTTTTGTTATAAAAGGAAAAAAAGACAAAAAAGTATGTAATATAAGATTTTCCAATCTTGTGTTTGCAAATACAAAAGGCGATTACAGAAGTATTTACAAAAGACCTGATTATATCAATTTTGAACATGAAATCGATGATATTGGTTTTTCTTCCGATGTTCAGTCTGTATGCTATGCACATGGTACGATAGAATTTTATCATTCGCACAATTGTTTTTTGGAAAATTGCGTATTAAAAAATCTGGGTGTACACGCACTTACTATAAATGAAGGCTGCAGCAAAATTGCTGTTTCCGATAATGATTTTTATGATTTGGGAGCAGGTGCAATCAAAATTTCAGGCGGAGCGTTCGGTTGTGAAAAACAGTACGAAACTTACGGAAATATAATAAAGAACAATTATATCACAGACAGCGGCAACCGTTATTTCGCGGCTTGTGGCATACTTATAATGCACTCATATGAAAACACAATAGCAAATAATGAAATTTCCTATCAGTATTATTCAGGTATTTCTGTCGGTTGGGTATGGGGATACGGGGATAATATCACAAAAGATAATCTCATTGAGAAGAATTATATTCATCATATCGGTCAGGGCAAATTATCCGATATGGGAGGAGTATATCTTCTTGGAAAACAGAGAGGCACAATCGTAAGAAACAATATAATTCACGATATAAAAAGTAAGCACTACGGCGGCTGGGCACTTTATACAGATGAGGGAAGCAGTTATATAATTTTAGAAAATAATATTTGTTATAACACTTCTTCAAATTCATATCATCATCATTTCGGAACACAAAATGTTGTGAAGAATAATATTTTTGTAAAATCGGAGACTGAGCCAATTTTTGCTACTCGTAATGATTACAATGTAGGGATTATTTGTGAAAAAAATATAGTTGTTTCTCAGGGGACTGCAGCCTATAAAAGCGGATATGGTTTAGGGCAGGCAGGTCATACCGGAATGATGTTCCACCGTGATAATCTTATTTTTGATTTCAATAACGAGGCTTACAGTTTGGTTGTTAATGACAAAAAATATAATCCTAAAGAAGCATACGAAGCCTTTGGCTTTGATGTGGGAACAATTGTAGCAGACCCGCTGTTTGTGGATTACGAAAACAATAATTTTGAACTTAAAGAAAATTCGCCTGCGTTTAAGTTAGGATTTAAGAAAATTAATACTGCTGATGTTGGCGTTAAAAGATAAAAAAATTATAAACCTATTGACAAATTATGGGAAATGTACTAAACTTATTTGAAAATAATATTAAAGAAGGTCTATTTTAAATGAATACTTTTATCAAACAAAGAAGTACAACTGATATCTGGAATATCTCAGGTTCTTTCGGGAATTTCGATGAAGTTTTTGAAACAAAAGAGAATTCTTTTATTTCAAAAAATGCTGAAATATCAGTAAAATCTGATATAAAGAAAGATAAAAACGGAGTATATATAAGAACAGGTGTTGTGAAAAATATTTCCGACAAAGAAATACATATTAATACTTTAGCATCAAAATTTTCTCTTGATGGCGGTGAATACGAAGTATATTCACAGTATAACGGTTGGCAGAATGAAAGCCTTGGCGCATGGCAGCCTCTTGTGAGTTCTGTTGTAGCCCGTTCACAGAGTATCCGCCAGACCAACAGTGCAACTCCTTTTATGGCACTCTTTAACTGTCAGACAAAAAGAGGAACGGCATTTCATCTTAATGCGTATTCCACATGGGAAATGCGAATTTCAAGAGCTTTTTCAATGGCAGGTGAGGAATATACTCATATTGAATGTGAGCTTGGAGTACTAAACGACGGACTTGATATAAAGCTTAATCCGGGCGAAGAAGTTGAACTTCCTGAAATCATATATTATGAATTTTCAAATAAAACGGATATGGATTGCTATAAGCTTCATTCGTATCTTAATGAAGAATATCCCAGAAAAGCTATGCCTGTAATTTATAATACATGGCTTTATAAGTTTGACACTTTCACATTTGATGATATATTGAGCCAGATAGAAAAGGCGGCTTCTCTTGGTGTAGAATATTTTGTAATTGATGCAGGATGGTTTGGAAAAGGGAAAGACTGGTGGGAGACAAGAGGCGACTGGGAAGAAAATATGACATTTGGCGTTAAAGGCAGAATGGAAGAAATTTCCGAAGAAGTAAAAAAACACGGAATGAAATTCGGATTCTGGCTGGAGCCTGAATGTGCATCTAAAGAAGCTGATATTGTAAAAAAATATCCGCATTATTTTTTAAAGGGTGATTCATATTTTATAGATTTTTCAAATAATGAAGCATTGGAATACATATTTAATAAAACCTGTGAGCTTATCGACAGATATGAAGCCGAATTTCTTAAATTTGATTTTAATGCTGACTTATTCTATGATAAATCACATACAGCGTTTATTAATTATTATAAAGGTCATACAAAATATATAAAAATGTTAAAAGAAAAATATCCTGATTTATATATTGAAAATTGTGCTTCGGGCGGAACAAGAATGGCAATAAGGGATGGTAAGCTTTTTGACAGCTATTGGTTTTCTGATAATCAAAGCCCATATTTTGGTATGAGAATTTTTAAGGAAACTGTTCTTCGTATGCCGCCTCAATGGATAGAACGCTGGGCGTGTATAACTTCGATTGAAAATAAATTTTTAGATTATGAAAAAAGAGTATATGTAGATAAAATAATAGCTTGTAATGATGCTAAATGGAACGATGTTGCGGGTATTCATTTGAGCTTTTTAAAAGGCTTTTTAACAGGAAGTCCGATATGCTTCAGCTGTGATTTAACCTCGTTTTCAAAAGAATTGTTTTCGGAATTAAGAGATTTTATAGCGGAGTTTAAGAAGAACCGTGATTTCTGGCAGAAAGCGGTATGTCATATTCTTACCGACACAGATTCAATGCTTGTTTTAGAATTCAGAGATGAAGACTTTTCAAATATAGAAATTGTTGCATTTGCAAAAAAAATTTTGCAAAACAATATTTGTGTTTATCCTTATACAGATAAAAAGTCTGACTATGAAATTTCAGAAAATAAAATCATTTCTTCTGGGGAAATTGAAGAAAACGGAATCAATATGCGTGTAACAGATTGTTACACTGCACAGTTTTTAAGTATGAAAAAAGTTATAAATTAATTCAGGGAGTGTACTATATGAAAAAATCAATAAATATAAAAGCAGACCGTTTATTTGACAGCGTTATATACGATTATGTAAAAAATGCAGGACTTGACGGCTGTGATATTTCACTTGCTGATGTTAATTTAATGTGCAGCAAAGATTGGGAGGAAAAAATACATAAGATAAGACAGCTTCTTGATGAACGCGGTCTTAGTTGTGTGCAGGTACATCTTCCTGTATATGATATTTTTACATCTTCTGAAATAATTCTGGAGGATGAAAAACAAGCGTTGTTAAATTCGATGAAAGCAATGCAGATTCTTGGATGCAAGTGGGGAGCGTATCACCCGAAAACTGCTTTTAATGATAATTTCAGTTCCGAAACAGCGATGAAGGATAATTTTAAGGAAATAAGCATTTACTTAGAGGAAGCAGAAAAATATAATGTCGGAATTGCGGTGGAAAATATTCCGATTTTTCCCGATTGCCCTCAGCACAGATTTTTTTCTGCCGATTATGATGAATTAAACTTTTTTGTTGACAGCTTTAAATCGGATAAAGTGGGAATTTGCTGGGATTTTGGTCATGCGAACCTTATGCCGATAAAGCAGGAAAAGGCTTTTAAAATTTTAGGCGATAAAATAAGAATTGTGCATATGCACAATAATTACAGATTTAACGATGACCATGTTATGCCTACACTTGGAACAATAGATTGGGAAAGCGTTATGCCTGCACTTAAAAAATGCGGCTATGACGGCGATTTTTCGATAGAAATAAACTATTTTAAAATGGATACGGAATTAAAATCATATTTTCTTCACGGCTATGACGCACTTTGTATGCTGGAAAGACATTTTAACAGAGGAGATTTATAATGAAAACAACCTTGATAGTAGTAAGACATGGAAACAGTGTAACAAATGTAACAAATACTTTTGCAGGTCATCTTAATGCAGAGCTTAATGAAACAGGCTTAATTCAGGCAGAAATGGCGGGAAAATACCTGGAGAATTTTTCGATTGATAAAATTTATTCAAGTGATTTAAAGCGCGCTTATGACACAGCGCTGCCTATTGCCAAAAAGCATAATTTAGAGATTGAAACAAAAAAAGAATTGCGTGAACTTTATGCAGGAGACTGGGAAGGTAAAACATATCTTGAAATTGAAAAACTGTATCCGGAAGAATATAATCTCTGGATGAATGACATAGGAAACTGCGCGCCTGAAAACGGAGAGAAAATAAGCGATTTTTTTGACAGAATAAAAAACGCTGTGTTTGATATAGCAAGAGAAAATGTCGGAAAAACGGTGTGCATCACTACCCACGCAACACCGATAAGAGTTTTAAAAACCATATCGGAGGGGAAAGATGTTTTTGACATGACAGAAGTTTCCTGGTGTGCAAATGCGTCTATAAATATTTTTGAATTTGAAAATGATAAATTGAGTTTGGTAAAATACGATATTACAGAGCATCTTGGTGATAATGTTACAGTAATTCCTAAGTGTATATAAAAATAGCTTCTGTCACGCTACTTGTCCGAAGAATTGTTTTTATATTTATATGGCGAAATACCTGCTATTTTTTTAAATTGTCGGCTGAAATGGTATTCGTCATAAAATCCTAAGTTATATGCGATTTCTTTTATGTTCATTTGCGGAAAAATAGTAAAGTAAGATTTCGCTTCTTCAATTTTGAAGCTCAGCATATATTGATGAATTGTGGTATCAAACATTGCTTTAAACTTTGTTTCAGCCGTTTTTACGGAAATATTCAACATATGTGCAATTTCATTATTGGAAAAGAACTTTTCCGGATTAGAGTGGATTATATTTTTTATTCGTTGGGCAATAGCAGTATCTGAGGAATGAAGATTGTTTTCCGAAAGTTCGCAAAGCAACAGATTAAAATACAAATCAGCTTTTTTCTGATTTCCTGATATTTTGCAGGTTACAGTTTCAGAAAAAAGCTTTTTTATATTTTTATTAAATGAAGCATCAATCAGACTGTCGATGGAAAAAGTATCTTCCGAATTTGCTATATTTTCACACAAAACATGAAAATACATAGTTTTTGTGTTGGGCATACACGGTGTTATACCATAGTGAAGATTGTTTTCAGCCAATATAAGAAGAGAGTCTTTTTTTAGTCCGAATGTTTCTTCATTTTGTCCTATTTTCCATTCTCCCTGCAGCATATATATAAAATCATATTCTTTCATTATTCTTTTTGGATGCACAAAAGGATTGGCATAAAAATTGATATTTGCTTCTGTTACAGTATGGCTTTTATTTATAGAAAATATATTTTTCATATTATAGCTCCTTTTTTAATCTTTTCGTTATTATACATCTTTTTTTCCTTTTTGTCAATTGTTAAGTATGTTTTTGTATGCTATCATCAGTGTGAAAGGAATGATAAAAATGAAATTATTTATTGACACAGCTAATGTAGAGGAGATAAGAAAAGCCAACGATATGGGAGTTATTTGCGGAGTTACTACAAATCCCTCTCTTATTGCAAAGGAAGGCAGAGATTTTGTTACTGTTGTAAAAGAAATTTCTTCCATTGTTGATGGCCCTATAAGCGCTGAGGTTATATCCTTAAAAGCTGATGAAATGGTAAAAGAAGCTTTGGAGCTTTATGAAAAAATCGGTAATTCAAATATTGTTATAAAAATTCCTATGTGTGCAGCGGGCTTAAAAGCGGTAAAACAGCTTAAATCAAAAGGAATTAAAACGAATGTAACGCTTATATTTTCAGCGGCACAGGCTCTTTTGGCGGCAAAAGCAGGAGCTTCATATGTAAGTCCCTTTATAGGAAGGTTAGATGATATAGGCAGAAAAGGAATGGAGCTTATAAAACAGATTGCGGATATTTTTAAAATTCATTCGATTGAAACGGAGATTATTTCCGCATCGGTAAGAAGTCCTATTCATGTGACGGACGCGGCTCTTTCAGGAAGTCACATTGCTACAATTCCTTATAAGGTTATTGAACAGATGCTCAGTCATCCTCTTACAACAAGTGGAATTGAAAAATTTCTTAATGACTGGAATAATAAATAAAAAAGAATGTGAGAATAATATGAAAATTTTTCAGAAAGGCTTTAATTTCAGTCAGGATGGACCGGGCAACAGGCTTGTGTATCATTTGCAGGGCTGTAATATGAGATGTATCTGGTGTTCAAATCCTGAAGGAATGAATATATCGGGCGGAAAAGAATACTCAATTGAAGATATGTTTTCAGAGTGCAAAAGAAGTAAAATGATGTTTTTCGGAGGCGGAGGCGTAACCTTTACGGGAGGGGAAGCGAGTTTGCAGCACGATGAACTCTTATCACTCCTTAAAATGCTGAAAAAAGAAAATATACATACTGCAATTGAGACAAACGGAACATCAAAAAAATTACTTTCACTTCTTCCATATGTAGATTATCTTATAATGGACTTTAAGCATTATGACAGTGATGTGTTAAAAAATTATACAGGTGTCGGAAGTGAGGAAATAAAGAAAAATTTTGAAAAAAACTGTGAAGCGGGGAGACAACAACATATAAGAATTACGCTTATAAATAATTTTAACACCCAAAATCCCGAAAAATTCGCAGAATATTTTTCAAAATTTGATACTTCAAATACCGTATTTGAATTTCTTTTATATCACGAGTACGGAAAAGATAAATGGAAGACGGAATATAAGATGAAAGATGGTTTTGTGGATTTAAAAAAAGCCGAAGAATTTAAAAAAGTTTTTAAAGAATATAATCTTAAAGTTATAAATACATAGGGGGATAAGAAAGTGTATAATATTTATAAAAAAGGTGAACTCACCCAAATGGCAAAAGCTCTTTTTAAAGAAGAAAGACAGATAGACAGACTTGATGGGTGGTTTTTGGCAAAGGAAACAGAAATGCTTTGCGAGGAAAAGTGTGAGAAATACAAAAATATGGGAGATGAACTAAAAAAGGCTCATCTTCTTTGTGAGGTTATGAAAAATATTCCGATATCATTAAGCGAAAATGCAATATTTGTGGGAACACAACGAGATGCCTTTGCAAAGAGCTATGCTCTTATCAATCCTTCATTTACAGTAGAGGGTTTTTCGGGTTACTGTGACCCTATGGCAATATATAACGATATAGAGCCGAATGATGAATTTACAAAGGAAAGAATAAACAAGGTGCGTTCTTTCACTTCAAAAACCAAAATGGTTGAAATGCTCCAAAAAACTTATGGCGGAGCAGAGAATTATACAAAAGAGGTAATATTTTTTGTTGAACAGGTAACAGGTCATGTAATTCCTGATTTTCGTTATGCCTTAAAATATGGAATTGATGCAGTTATAAAAAAGGCTAAATCACAAGACGGAGAGTTTTTTGAGGCTTGTGCTGTGTCGTGTGAAGCTGTAAAGATTCTCATCGAAAGATATATTTCTCTTATAAATGAGCAGAAAAAGAAGGTTATGGAAAAAAGAAAAGAACAGCTTTGTTTTTTAGAAAAAGCACTTACAAATATTTCTTCAAACGGTGCAGAAAATTTATATGAAGCACTGCAGCTTTATATTTTGTTATGGACTGTTATGTGTATGGAACAGGCACCTAACCCTTATGCTTTTTCCGTAGGTAATGCAGACAGAATTTTTGAGCCATACAGATGTGATTTAAGCCGTGAAGAAGCAAGTGAGCTTTTTAAACACTTTTTGGTATTTTATAATGTGGGAGACAGAAGCTGGGCTATATCACAGAATGTTATTATAGGCGGTCGTGATAGAGAAGGAAACGACCTTACAAACGAGATGAGCTATGCAATTATGGATGCTTATTACGATATGAATTTACCGCAGCCTATACTGTCCGTTAAGCTTCATAAAAACACACCTCAAAAGCTTTATGAAGAAATGGGAAGGTTTTTCTTTTCCGAAGGTGTGTTAACGCCGTCCTTGTTTAATGATGATTCCGTGTTTGAAATTTTAAAGAAAAATGGTGTAGCAGAAGAAGATTTGGCTGATTATTCCGTTGCAGGCTGTCAGGAGCCTCTTATCATGGGTAAAGACAACGGCAACACTACAAACAATTGGCTTAATCTTCCAAAAGGTTTAGAGATGGTGCTTACAGGCGGCTATTCTTTAATAACAAATGATAAGCTTATGGAAACAGAAAGCTATACTTTAGAGAATATAAGAGAAGCTTTTTATAAAACACTTGATAAAGTAACAGATAAAATGACAAAATATGCAAACGGTGCCTCGGTTGCGTTGTCTCAGCTTAAAGTTCCGTTTTTAAGCTGCTTTATGGGTGGCTTGGAATACGGTGCAGATATGCGTGATACCCAAAAACAGGGAACAAAATATAACGGAAGCGGTTGCTTGGTTCACGGTCTTACAGTATTGGCGGACAGCTTTATAGCTATTGATAAATATATAGAAAAATACGGGAATGATAAAGAAAAGCTCATCGAAGCTTTGAAAAATAATTTTGAAGGTTACGAGGATATAAGAGAATTTTTACTTTCTTGTCCGAAATTCGGAAATAACATTGAAGAAGTTGATAATGAAGCAAGGGAAATTGCAAATAAGGTTTCGGATATGTTAAGAGGTAAGAAAAATTATCTCGGTAATTCTTTCAGACCTGATTTTTCAAGCCCGTCAACTCATCTTACATACGGCTATTGGGTAGGTGCAACACCTGATGGAAGAAAGTCAAGAGATATGCTCGGTTACGGAGTTGACCCATTATACGGTGAGGCTTCAAACGGACTTGGCTTCAGGATGCTATCAAATATGAAGCTTCCTTTTGAGCAGTTTAACGGTGGTTACGCATCACACATGGGAATTGACCCGAAATATTTCAAGGGTGAGGACTATGCTAAAAAAGGAATAGAATTTGAAAACTTTATTGTAAAACCTCTTTTCTTCAATGAATTGAAAGAGGGAATATCACCTTTTTATCTTTATGTAAATGTAACAACTCCCGAAACCTTGAGAAAGGTGCTTGAAAATCCTGAAAAATATGCACCAAGCGGAGTTTATATCATGAGAATACACGGCACATTCGTTAATTTCCTTGATTTATCTCCTGAAATTCAAGAAGATATAATAACAAGACTTGATTTAAAATCAACAACAATCGGGTGTTAGGAGAAAAAATATGCAGGCAATAGGAATAGATATAGGAACAACAAGTATTTGCGGAGTTGTTACGGATGTCAAGACAGGTGAGATAATAAAATCCTGTACAAAGAATAGCGAAGCATTTCTGACGGGGTGTCGTGAGTGGGAAAAAATACAGGACACTCAAAAAATAATAATGTTGGCAAAAGAGATAACAGACAGCCTTATAACAGATGAAACTGTCGTAATTGGTGTTACAGGGCAGATGCACGGAATTGTGTATATTGATAAAAACGGAAAAGCTGTAAGTCCGCTTTATACCTGGCAGGACGAAAGAGGAAATCTCCCTTACAAAGATACTACTTATGCAAAATATCTTAATTCGTTCAGCGGATATGGAAGTGTTACCGATTTTTATAACAGAGAAAATGGTATAAGACCAAAAAATGCAGAATGTTACTGTACAATTCACGATTACTTTGTAATGACATTATGCGGACTTAATATTCCTGTTATTCACGATTCTGATTACAAAAGCTTCGGAAATAATGTAGAGGAAAATAAATCAGAAAGGGTTTCTGATTACTTTATAGCAGGAAAATATAAGGATATACCCGTAAGTGTTGCGATAGGAGATAATCAGGCAAGTGTATTTTCAACCTTGGTTGATGAGAATGATGTTCTTATTAATATAGGAACAGGAAGTCAGATTTCTGTTGTGTCCGATGTTGAAATAACGGGAGAAAATATAGAAGCAAGACCGTATTTTGAGGGGAAATATCTTATAGTCGGTGCAGCACTTTGCGGAGGCAGAGCATATTCAATTTTAAAAGATTTTTATGGTAGTATTTTGAAATATGCCAAAGAATATAACGGGGAAGAAATCTACGAAATAATGAATAGAATGTTAGATGAAAAAGGGCAGAGTTCATTGAATGTTGATACCCGTTTTGCAGGAACAAGGTTTGACAGCAGTATAAAAGGTGCAATATCAGGAATTACTGCGGAGAATTTTACTCCTTCAGCGTTGACATATGGAGTTTTGGATGGTATGATAAAAGAGCTTTATAATATGTATAACAAAATGAACAAAATGAACAAAATGAATGTAAAAAGAAGCGGAATTGTGGCTTCGGGAAACGGAATAAGAAAAAATCCTCATCTTTGTAAAATAGCAGAAAATATTTTTGGTTTCAAATTAAAAATCCCTGCTCATTTGGAGGAGGCTGCATTCGGTGCGGCACTTTTCGGGCTTGTTTCCTGTGGAGTTTTCAAGAGCGGAGCAGCGGCACAAAAGCTTATAAAATATAATATATAAAAGGTGATATTTATGTACGGTATGAATGGAAGGTGTAAGCGTTTAATAGAGGAATTAGGTTATTTATTAAACGAAAATAAAACAAACATTGAAAATATACAGATGCGAAAAGGAAGACTTTCGTTTCCATGTAATGTAGCAGAAATAAAAGATGGTTTTAATGTATATACGAACGGTTATGTGTGGTCGGGAGAAAAATTTGACGACTATGCGTTATTTAAGTTTGATTTTGATATTCCAAAATCAGAGGATGGTTATGATTACTACCTTAATATTTCTACAAATAAAAGCGGCGGTCATAATATGGTGAGGCCGCAGATGTTACTGTTAAAAGAAAATACTGTTATTCAGGGACTTGATACAAATCACGAAGCTGTTTGTATCAGCGAATTTGCAGGGGAAAAGGATGTCAGCTTTTTTGTATATGCGTACAGTGGTTTGCCTAAAAAAACTCCCTACGGAAAGAATATAGATATGGACACCAATGATGGTGTAAAATTATATGTAAGCTTTTTGGTAAGAAAAAAAGAGCTTGTTGATTTATATTATAATCTTAAAACACCTTACGCATACCTTCAATATTTTGAAGAAAATTCTTATGAATATCAGAAAATTTTATATTCGATAAATGATGCTTTGAGTTTAGTTGATTTCAGACAACCTTATTCAAAAGAGTTTTACAAGAGCGTTAAAGAAGCAAATAAATTTATAAATGATACACTATATAATGAAAAAAATTTTGCTTTTGGAAATGCAACCTTAGTCGGACATACACATATTGACTTAGCTTGGCTCTGGAGATATGAGCATACTGTTGATAAAGCTGTTCGTTCCTTTGCAACTGAGGTTAAGCTTCTTGGCGAATACGATGACCATAGATTTATGTCCAGTCAGGCACAGCTCTACGAATTTGTTAAAAATGAGACGCCTGAGCTTTATAACGAAATAAAAAAACTTATAAAAGAAGGTAAGTGGGAAGCTGAGGGAGCAATGTGGGTAGAACCCGATATGAATTTAGCTTCCGGAGAGTCAATTATTCTTCAGATTTTATATGGAAAGAAATTTTTTAAAGAAGAATTCGGTGTAGATTGTAAGGTGTTGTGGCTTCCCGATGTGTTCGGATATACTGCCGCACTTCCGCAGATTTTGAAAAAATCAGGCGTTGAGTATTTTATGACTTCAAAGCTTGCTACCAACGAAAAAAACCGTTTTCCTTACGATACTTTTTCCTGGAAAGGAATTGACGGAAGTGAGGTTTTGGCTCACTGCACATCTTATCTATCAGGAGTGTATAATCCTGATATAGAAAACGGCGAGATTTTAAGCGGTTGGAAAGAATATTTAGGAAAAAATACAAATGATGATATTTTAATGCCTTTTGGTTTTGCTGACGGTGGCGGCGGAGTTACTTCAGAGCAGCTTGAGCATATAAAAAGAGTAAAAAAAGGAATTCCCGGTGTTCCAAAAGCACAGATAGGAACAGTGAGCGATTATTTTGAAAGACTCGGGAAAAAAGTTTGTGCAAATAAAAAGCTTCCTGTATGGTCGGGCGAAATATATTACGAAAAACACAGAGGAACATATACCTCTATGGCAAGAAATAAAAAGTACAACAGAAAATGTGAATTTTTGCTTTCAAATGTCAATTGGCTCTGGGCGCTTGCAAACTGTTTTGAAAAGATTGATTTTGATAAAGAAAACTATGAAATTGCTGTAAAAAATATGCTTTTAAATCAGTTCCACGATGTTTTGCCGGGAACTGCTATAAAGGAAGTGTATGAGGATAGCGACAAATTATATACCCAAGCCTTTGATATCGGGAATTCTATGTGCAAAAATTCACTCGAAGTATTTAAAACCGATGAAAACTGTGATAAAATAACTGTGTTTAACCCATATTCTAAAAAAGTAAGCGGATATACAAATTATAACGGTGAGTATATATATGTAAAAGATGTTCCGGCAAAAGGATATGGCACATACACTTTAAATTCTAAAAAATGCGAAAT
>CAZZPN010000012.1:0-14652 GCA_964655495.1 uncultured Oscillospiraceae bacterium | reverse complement strand
TATTTTTTCATTTTTTTATAAAAAACACTTGATTTTTTTGAAAAAAGGTGTTATAATATGAAAAAACATCATACAGTAAGGTAAAGAGTGGGTTTCCCACTCTTTTGTTTTTGTAAAGGGGAGGATATTATGGCATCAAACATAATCGGGAAAATAAGCGGACTTTGCGAAAAAATATGTGCTGATAACGGAGCGTATTTATACGATGTCGAAATGACAAAAGAAGGGAAAAACCAGATACTTCGCATTTATATTGACACCGAAAGCGGAATAGGAATTGACGAATGTGAAAATATTTCAAGACTTATTTCAGATGAGCTTGACCGTATTGATTTAGTAAAAGGTGCATACAATCTGGAGGTTTCATCACCCGGAGTAGAAAGAAAGCTAAAGACCGATAAGCATTTTGAAATGGCATACGGTAAAGAAATTGATATCACTCTTTACGCACCTCTTAATGGTGAAAAAAACTTTACGGGAACTTTAAAATCGGCTGATAAGGAAAAGGCAGTTATTATAATAAATGAAAAGGAAACTGTGTTTGAAAGAAACAAAATCAGCTCTGCAAAAATCCATTTTGATATAAATGAATTTTTGAAAAATAATTAATTTGTTTAAAATTTATAATATATACAGTGGAGGAAAAAAGAAAAATTATGAACAAGGAATTTTTGACAGCACTTGACCTTTTGGAAAAAGAAAAGGGCATAAAAAAGGAAATACTTATTGAAGCGATGGAAAACGCACTTGTTACAGCTTACAAGAAGGATTACAATCCTTCAAATGAGGTTGTGGCAAAGGTTTCTGTTGAAACAGGAGATGCAAAAGTGTATTTGAGAAAAACAGTTTGTGAGGAAGTAACAGACCCGCAGACAGAAATCGTTTACAAGGATGCGCTTAAAATCTCAAAGAAAATTGAAATAGGAGAAACTGTACTTGTTGATGTTACTCCGAAAACTTTCGGAAGAATTGCGGCACAGAATGCAAGAGGAATAGTGGTGCAGAAAATAAGAGAAGTGGAAAGAGGAAACATGGTTTCTGAATTTACTGAAAAAACAGGTACTCTCGTTACAGGTATTGTTGAAAGAATAGAAAAAGGAAATATCATGGTATCAATCGGAAGAACGGAAGCAGTTTTAACTCCGAACGAGCAGATTGCCGGTGAAGAATATGCACACGGAGAAAAAATCAAAATCTATGTTGTTCAGGTTAAAATGATAGGCAAAGCACCTCAGGTTGTTATTTCGAGATCACATCCTAATCTTGTAAGATGTCTTTTTGAACAGGAGGTTCCTGAAATTGCAGACGGAACAATCGAAATAAAATCCGTTGCAAGAGAAGCCGGTGCAAGAACTAAAATCGCCGTATTTTCAAATGACAAAAATGTTGAAGCTGTCGGCTCATGTATAGGACCTAAAGGGTTGAGAGTTGAAAGTATTTTAAGAGAATTAAGAGGCGAAAAAATAGATATTATAAATTACAGCGAAGATACAGCTACATTTATAAGAGAAGCACTTTCTCCGGCAACTGTTCTTACCTGTAATGTAAATCCAGACGAAAAGATATGCTATGTAACAGTTGATAAGGATCAGCTTTCACTTGCAATCGGTAAGGAAGGACAGAACGCAAGACTTGCGGCAAAATTAACAGGCTACAAAATAGACATAAAACCTGCAGATTAATTTTAGAAAAGTTTTTGAAAGGATAATTTGTTTTGGAAAATAAACATACACCTGTAAGAAAATGTATATGCTGTAACGAAAGAAAGCCTCAATGTGAGCTTATAAGACTTGTTATGGATGAAAATAATGAAGTAAACTTAAACGAAAAAAAGAAGCTTTCCGGAAAAGGCGCATATATATGCAATAGTGAAAAATGTTTTGATATGCTTATTAAAAAAAGTGTTCTTTCAAGAGCGTTTAGAAAAAATGTATCCCAAAAAGAGCATGAGAAAATAAGAGGTGAGCTGGAAAAATGGAAAGCACAATAAATCTTAGAGAAGATTTAAAAACTAAGCGCCTCATCGGTCTTGCAAGAAGGGCAGGAGCTCTTTCGTACGGCACAGAGGGATGTATAAAAGATTTAAAAACCAAAAAATCAAAACTTATAATTATATCCTCAGATATATCAGAAAAAACAAAAAAAGAACTTATTTTTCAAAGCGGCGGTGTCGATATTTTATTTTCGGATATTACAAAAGAGGAATTGGGAAGTATTATTGGCACTAGGCCCACGGCTGTCATATCGGTAAATGACAGTAATTTTAAAAAAGGAATTTATAGAGGTGAATAATTTATATGGCAAAGGTATTTAAAAAGAAAATCAGTGATATAGCAAAAGACTTTGATTTGCAGGCTAAAGTTATTGTTGACTACGCAAAGGAAGTCGGAATAGAGCTTAAAGGCTCAAGCAGTTCTGTTGAAGAGGGAGATTATAACAAAATTCTTGATGTTATTCTTATAAAAAATGCAGTAGAAGATTTTTCTATGTATGCAGCTCCAAAAAAAGCAGAAGATAAGACAGAAGCTAAGGCGGAAGAAAAGAAAGAAGAAACAACGGCAAAACAAAAAGCGCCTAAGAAAGCTGATGACATAAAGAAAAAAGAAAAATTAGAAGATAAGACAGATGACGAGAAAGCACAAAAAGAGCTTGAAGCTGTTATAAGTGAGCCTATCGGTAAAAAAGTAAGATATGTTGACACCCGCCAGAACACAATTAACGAAACACATCTTGACGATACAAAAATTGAAGAAATTATGGTTGGTACCGATATATACGGCACTGAAAACAGTAAGCAAAAAATAAAAAAAGGTCCTAAGAGTCAGAAATTTGACAGAGGAAATCAGAAGCTTTCAAAACAGCAGGAAAAAGACAAGAAAAAGAAAATGGTTATCAAGCCTGAAATTCTCAAGGTTAAAATTCCTGATGAAATTTCAGTAGGTGAACTTGCTGAAAGACTTAAGAAAACAGGTGCAGAAGTAATTAAAAAGCTTATGAGCTACGGTGTTATGGCTTCTGTATCGCAGACAATAGATTATGATACAGCTTACCTTGTTGCTGAGGAATTTGGCGCTCAGGTTGAAAAAATCGTTACTGTTACTTTGGAAGAAGAACTTTTCTTTGAGGAAGAAGACAGAGCAGAAGACCTCGTTGCAAGACCTCCGGTTGTCGTTGTTATGGGACATGTTGACCATGGTAAGACATCACTTTTGGATGCTATCCGTGATTCTGATGTAACATCAACAGAAGCAGGTGGTATCACACAGCACATCGGTGCTTATAAAGTAAGAGTAAATGACCAGGATATCACATTCTTAGATACACCGGGACACGAAGCGTTTACTGCTATGCGTGCAAGAGGCGCTCAGGCAACTGATGTTGCCATCTTGGTTGTTGCTGCCGATGACGGTATTATGCCACAGACAATCGAAGCTATCAACCATGCAAGAGCAGCAGAGGTTTCAATAGTTGTTGCTATCAACAAAATGGATAAGGAAAGTGCAAATCCTGATAAAATCAAGCAGGAACTTACAGAACACGGACTTGTTCCTGAAGAATGGGGCGGCGATGTAATCTGTGTACCTGTATCTGCAAAACAGAAAACAAATATAGATGTACTTTTGGAAAATGTACTTCTTTTAGCCGAGCTTCGTGACCTTAAGGCTAATCCTAACAAAGCGGCAAGTGGTATCGTTATCGAAGCTAAGCTTGATAAGGCAAGAGGACCTGTTGCTACTGTTCTTGTTCAGAACGGTACATTACAGGCTGGAGATATAGTTGTTGCCGGAACAAGTGAAGGTAAGATAAGAGCTATGACCGATTACAAAGGAAAAGTTCTTAAAACAGCAGGTCCGTCAACTCCTGTGGAAATCTTAGGTCTCAGTGAAGTTCCGACAGCCGGAGATAAGTTCAAGGTTGTTTCAGATGAAAAGAAAGCAAGACAGGTTGTTGAACAGCGTAAATTCAACGAAAAAGAAGAAATTTTCAATAAGAGAAAAACAGTTACACTTGACAATTTGTTCTCACAGATTGCTGAGGGTGAAGTTAAAGAACTTAATATCATCGTAAAAGCTGATGTTCAGGGTAGTGTTGAGGCTGTTACAGAATCACTTGAAAAGCTTTCAAATGAAGAAGTAAGAGTTAAGGTTATCCACTCAGGCGTTGGTACTGTTACTGAAACAGATATTATGCTTGCTTCAGCTTCAAATGCTATTATTGTAGGCTTCAATGTAAGACCTGACGCAAAAACAACAGAGTCTGCAAAATCAAACGATGTTGATATCAGACTTTACAGAGTAATCTATCATGCAATCGAAGAAATGGAAGCTGCTATGAAGGGTATGCTTGCTCCTAAGTTCCAGGAGGTTGTTCTCGGTCATGGTGAAGTAAGAAACACATTTAAGGTAAGCGGTGTTGGTACAATTGCCGGTGTTTATGTGTTAGACGGTAAGATTGTCCGTAACTCACAGGTGAGAATCGTGCGTGACGGTGTAATCGTATACGAAGGCGTTCTTTCTTCATTGAAGCGTTTCAAGGATGACGCTAAGGAAGTTGCAAGCGGCTTTGAATGTGGATGTGGCTTTGATAAATTTAACGATGTAAAAGACGGCGATGTTATCGAAAGCTTTATAATGGAAGAAGTTAAACAGTAAGAATAATAAAAAAGGAGAACGGTTATGGGCGGATTTCGTGAAGAAAGAATTAACGAAGAAGTAAAAAGAGAGCTTACAGCAGTTATAAGAGAAATAAAAGATCCAAGAGTAAAAAACGGTATGGTCAGTGTACTTAAAACAACCGTTACAAAGGATTTGAAGTTCTGCAAGGTATATGTAAGCGTTCTTGGAGACGAAAATTCAAAAAAAGAAGTTTTAAAGGGACTTGAGAGTGCGAAAGGATATATAAGAAAAGAAATTTCAGTCCGCCTTTCGTTGCGAATAACACCGCAGTTTAATTTTGTTATTGATAACTCTTTAGAGGAAGGCGACAGAATTATTAATATTATGAATAATCTGAAGTAAAAACGGTGATTATTATGAAAAATGAAATGTTAAAATTCTTTGACCTTGTAAAAGAAACAGAAGATATTCTCATAGTGCCGCATGTATCGCCTGACGGTGATGCACTCGGCTCGTGCACCGCACTTAAAATTTATATTGATAAGCTCGGTAAAAAAGCTGACCTTTTTGTTTCGGAAGAAATTTCGCCAAAATTTGAGTGCGTAAAAAAATATTTTGAAGTAAAAAAGGAAACTGACCGTGTTTATGATGTTGTAGTATATGTAGATTGTGCAGAGAAAATGAGGGCGGATATAAAATTTCCGCTTCCGAAAAAAAGCTGCGTTATAGACCACCATTTTTCAAATCCTTTAGATGCGGATATAAATATTGTGGATAAAAAAGCTCCTGCAACAGGAGAAATTATCTATGAGCTTTTTGAAAAAACGGGTGTTGGGCTTAATGAAGCTGCGGCATCAGCAATATATCTTGCAATTCTTACAGATACAGGCGGATTTATCTATGAAAGCACAAGAAAAAGAACTCTGGAAATAATAGCAAAGCTTTATGATTATGATTTTGACAGAACAGATATCGTTACAAGAGCGATGCTTAAAAAGTCAATGAGCTATAACGAGCTTTATTCTTATGTTGTTGATAATGCCGTTATTCTAAACGGTATGGCAGCTGTTTCATTTATTGATAATGATTATTATACCAAAAAAAGTGTAAGCCATGAAGATACAGACGGACTTTCAAATGTGCTTAAAAATATAGAGGGAATAAGTTTGGGTGTTACTCTTACAGAGAGAGAAAAAGGACTGATAAAAGGAAGTATAAGAACAGATGCTCCTGTGGATGCAGTCGGACTTGCCAAAATATTTGGTGGCGGCGGCCATATGAGAGCTGCAGGATTCAGTACAAACTTAAAATTTGAAGAAATAAAGGAAAAGATAAATGAATGGTTACTTACTTGTAAATAAGCCAAAAGGACCGACTTCGCACGATGTGGTTATGAAAATGAGAAAAATTTTCAAGACAAAAAAGGTCGGTCATACAGGGACACTTGATCCTTTGGCAACAGGTCTTATGGTGATTCTTATCGGAAAAGCAACGAAGGCGGCAGATTATATAACTCACGATGATAAAGCATACATTGCAGAATTAAAGCTTGGTGTTATTTCCGATACACTTGATATAACAGGGGAGCTTACCTATCTTGAAAAAAAAGAATTTTCAAAGTCAGAGGTGGAGTCTGCACTTTTGTCTTTTATTGGTGAAAGTGAACAGATTCCGCCGATGTACAGCGCAAAAAAGATAGATGGGAAAAAGCTTTATGAACTTGCAAGAAAAGGAATAAGTGTTGAACGCAAGGCGGTTACAATTAATATACCTGAAATTAAAATCCTGGAAATTGATGGAGATAAAGTGAAATTTTATGTTCATTGTTCAAAAGGGACTTACATACGAAGTCTTATTGACGATTTTGGGAAAAAACTCGGTTACGGGGCAGTTATGACCTCATTAAAAAGAGTTTTAAGCGGAAACTTTTCTTTTGAAAATGATAAGGTATATACCATTGAAGAAATTGAAAACGAAGAAAACCCGTATTCTCTTTTACAGTGTGTTGATAAAGCGTTTTATCATTATCCAAAGCTTACAATGAATGAGCACGAGGAAAAATTCATAAAAAACGGAATACCTTTTGATTTTACGAGAAGCAGAATAAAAAATATCTATAACGAAGGCGACATTATAAGAGTATATAACGAAAAAGATGAATTTTTCGCTCTTATGGAGGTTTGCCCTGATAATATTTTAAAACTTAAAACGACATTTTATGTTCAGTGAGTGATGTAATGAAAGTATATTGTACAGATAATATAAACATTGAAAATTTGAAAAAAAGTAAAAAAAATACAGTTGTTACAATCGGAAATTTTGACGGTCTTCATAAAGGTCATCTTAAGCTTATAAAAAAGGTAAATGAAATAAAAGTAAAAGAAAAAGAAAAACTTAAGCTATCAAGTGTGCTTCTGACCTTTGATACCAATACGAAAAAATGCGGAAATCTTATTTTCGAAAAAGGGGAGCTTGAAAAAACTTTAAAAAATTCAAAAGAATTTGATATAGATTTTCTTGTTTACCTTAAGTTTATTGACGGAGTGAAAGATTTATCCTGCGAAGAATTTGTAAAAGTGTATATAGTTGAGCTTTTATGCGCAAAATATGTTGTCGTAGGTGAAGATTTCTTTTTTGGGAAAAACAAATCAGGTAATGTTGATACATTAAGACAGCTTGGCGAAAAATACGGCTTTAAAACCGTTGTTATACCGTTTTATAAAAAAAGCGGTGAAATAGTATCTTCCACACAGATACGCTCCCTTATTACAGAGGGGAAAATAGGTTATGCCAATTCTCTTTTGTATAAGCCTTTTTCGTTTTCGGGAATTGTGAAAAAAGGGTATAATATAGGCTCTAGCATTCTTGATATACCTACTGCAAATATAAAAATCCCAAAATGCTCGGTCAGAATTAAAAACGGAGTATATGCAACTGAAGTAGTAGTTGGAAATAAGGTTTATAAAGGTGTAACAAATATCGGAATTGCACCGACAAACCCTAAAAAAGATGCTGTTTCGGAAACATTTATACTTGATTTTGACCAAAATATATATAGAAAAAAGATAAAAATCATATTTATTAAATATATGCGTGCTGAAAAAAAATTCAAAAGCTTTTCGGCACTTAAAAAACAGATAACCCATGATATTAACTACCGAAAGGAAATGTAATGGAATTTATAAAAAAAGAGAAAAACGGCGTTTTGTATTATGTGCTTGATGAGCTTGAAAAGCTTGGCTTTTATCATATGTTTACCACAATAAAGGGTGGAGTTAGTTTTGATAAAAACGAACTTAATTTCGGGACTTCATGCGGGGACAGCAGCGAAAATGTGCTTGAGAATTTCAAAAGAGCGCTTTTGTGTATAAATTCTGACTGTGAAAACGCAGTAAAATCAAAGCAAACTCACAGCGATGTTGTTCTATATGCAGACGAAAATTTAAAAGGATGCGGAATAATCCGTGAACAGCCCTTTTTTGAGGCTGACGGTCTTATGACTGATAAAAAAGACCTTAGCCTTGTTATTTTCTATGCAGATTGTGTACCTGTTATTATAGCGGATAAGAAAAACCGTGTTGTAAGTGCAGTTCATTCGGGTTGGCGAGGAACCGAGAGCAATATTGTGAAAAAAGCAATAGAGAAAATGGTTACTCTAAAGAATTGCAATCCCGAAGATATGATAGTTGCGATAGGTCCGTGCATCGGTATGTGCCATTTTGAAGTTGATAAAAATGTTTATGATATTTTTATTCCCACCTACGGCGAAGAATTCGGAAAAATTGAAAACGGCAGATATTATGTGGATTTGGGAAGAATAGTTTCAAAACAAGCGGAGATGACGGGTGTTAGAAAAGAAAATATAGCATTTATGGATAAATGCACTTATTGTGATGAAGAACTTTATTCATACAGACGCCAGGGTGAGCGTGCAGGCAGAATGGCTGCAATAATTCATTCTTAAGATTATAAGGATAAGTGTCAGTAAATGAAAAAATATAAAAGAGATAATAAAAGAAAAATAATGAGAATAAAAAGTTTGTGTCTTTTGTTTATAGTTAGTTTTTCTGCACTTTTTATTACTTCCTGCAAAAAGGAAACTGTAAAGACTCCGACAAGGGCAGATGTTATAACCACAAAAATGACTATCGGGTTTTATTCTACCGAGAGCTATAATCCGCTACTTGTAAAGTCAGATTACAACAGACAGGCGTATGCTCTTATATATGACAGCTTATATAATGTCAATTCCGATTTTTCACCTGAGGAAAATATAGCCTCCGATTTATATATTGAAAACGGGGGAATGAGTGCAACGCTTCAGATTAAGCCGAATGTTCATTTTCACGACGGAAGCGAGCTTAACGCAGAAGATGTGGCAGAAAGCATAAAGTTTATTATAAACAGCGAAGATAACTATTATAAATATAATGTAAAAAATATTTCGGGAGTTACGGTTGAAAACGATTATACCGTAAGACTGTCCTTTTCTTCGCTTACTCCAAACATAAAAAATCAGCTTACTTTCCCGATTATAAAAAAAGAGGACTTATCAAAAAATAAGTTTCCTATTAACGGAACGGGACCTTATAAACTAAAAAACGAAAATAGTGGTAAGGAAATAGTTCTCACACAAAATAAAAACTATTTCGGGAATTTCAAAAGTACAATAGAAGATATCTATATCGAGATAATTCCTGATAAGATAACTGCAAGGTCTTTGGCAGGAAGCGGGATAGTTGATGCCTTTTTTGCTTCGTTTTACGATGAGGGGTTAAAAACCGTTACCAAAAATGAATCAACAAAAACGGATTATCCTACCGATGAATATACATTTATTGAGCTTAACTACGATAACGGTATAATGTATCTTAAATCTTTCAGAAAGGCACTCAGCCTCACAATTGACAGAGAAAAGATAAAATCGGATATATTTATGTCCCATGCTATTGAAACAGTTATTCCGATATATCCTCGTTCATGGCTTGATACTTCTTCATATATTGTAAAAAAAGATATCGAAGAAGCTAAAAGAATTCTTTTGGGAATAGGCTATGAAGATACAGATGAGGATGGAATACTTGACTATACAAAAGAGCAGATACAATCAGATGACGAGGTTGTAAGAGGTGAGCTTTTGAAAAAAGAGGATAACACGAGATTGCCTCAAAGGCTTTCGTTTTCTATGTTGGTGTATTCCTCTGCAATAAAAGAATCTTTGGTAAGTGAGCTTAAAAAACAGTTTAAGGCTGTTGGAATAGAGCTTAGAGTAAGGGAAGTTTCGGATTATGAGCAGTTTATGGAGCTTTATAATGACAAAGCTTTCGATATGTGCATTGTTACAACCAATGTCGGCTATGACCTTGATTTAGCACCTTTTATGACTTTGGACGGGAAGTTTTCTTCACCTGTTGAAATGGGATACAATTCGGAGCTTATCAAGCTTTCGGCAACGGGTGAGCTCGATTTGAAAGCACAGGTTTATAAAACTCTTTGTGATAAGTTTTACGATAATATGCCTCACATTCCGATACTTTTTCTTAATAACACATTTATAACCAACAACAAATTTGAGGCAGACAGCGAGATTTATATAAATAATATTTATTTTGATATTCTGAATAACAAAACCCATTAAATTAAACATGAGGAGTGGTACAAAAATGACAGAATTACTTATTTTATTCGGCGGCGAATCAAACGAACACGATGTGTCAAATATTTCTGCCTGGAACATTTTGAATAATGTTGATACACAGAAATATAATGTAACCAAAATAGGTATCACAAAGGACGGAAAGTGGTATTTGTGTGAAAGTGATAACGAAAAGATAAAAAGCGGCGAATGGGTTAAAGAGGTTAAATATGAAGCTTTCATATCTCCATCAAAGCTTACAGGCGGAATTGTTATATTAAAAGATAATGAAACCATAATCAAAAAAATTGATGTTTGTTTCCCTGTTCTTCACGGAAATAACGGAGAAGACGGAACAATTCAGGCGTTACTCAAACTTGCAGGAATAAAAAGAGTAGGCTGTGACCATATTTCAAGTGCTATGGCGATGGATAAAAAGGTTTCAAAAATAATATTTGAAAATGCAGGAATACCTGTTGTTCCGTCAGCTTATGCTTATAAAGAAGATGATGCGGAAGAAATCCTTAAAAAAATGCAGGCACCTCTTTTTGTTAAGCCGGCAAATTCAGGCTCATCGGTAGGTTGCTACGGTGTAACAAAGAACGAGGAATTGAAAGAAGCAATAAAAAAAGCACTTTTGGTTGATAAATGTGTGCTTGTTGAAAAATATATAAACTGCCGTGAAATAGAATGTGGAATTTTGGGGAATGATGATGTATTTGTTTCTGAGCCGGGTGAAATTTCATCAGATAGCGAATTTTATGATTATGAAACAAAATATTTAAGTACCCAGGGTGTTAAAATACATATTCCTGCCAATATAACAAAGCTTGAGGCAGATACGATAAAAGCTTATGCAAAAAAAGCATACAAAGTACTTGGACTTTCAGGCTTCACAAGAGCAGACTTTTTTATAGATAGGGATACGGGAGAAATATATCTTAACGAAGTTAATACAATTCCCGGTTTTACAGCTCTTAGTATGTATCCTATGCTTCTTAAACATTCAGGCTACGAATGTGATAAGCTTATTGATAAGCTTATTGAACTTGCGCAATAATTTTAGAGATTTAGGAAAAATAATTATCGGAGATGATATTTTGGATAAAAGACCAATCGGAGTTTTTGATTCGGGTGTAGGCGGACTTACTGCCGTAAAAGAGCTTATAAAGCTTATGCCCGATGAAAATATTATTTATTTTGGTGATACGGGCAGAGTGCCTTACGGTACAAAGTCAAAAGATATTTTAATAAAATATGTAAGGCAGGATTTGAACTTTTTAAAGAGTAAGAACGTCAAAGCAGTGATAGCTGCTTGCGGAACGGCGAGCAGTGTTGCCATCGAGCCGTTAAGGGAAGAATTTGATATTCCTATTATTGGTGTTCTTAACCCTGTCTGCCGCAAAGCTGTTGAAATAACGAAAAACGGAAGAATTGGAATTTTGGGAACTCCGGCAACGATAAATAGTGGCTCTTATCGAAAAGGGATAAGAAACTTATGCCGTGATATTGCAGTTTTTGAAAAAGCGTGTCCGCTTTTTGTTCCCCTTGTTGAAAACGGTTATATCAATCACGAGGTTACATATATAATAGCAAGAGAATACATTGAGCCTCTTATTGATGACGAAATAGACACTCTTATTTTAGGCTGCACCCACTATCCTCTTTTAACAGATGTTATAAGAGATGTAACCAAAAACAAAATAAATCTGATAAATGCAGGCGAGGAAGCAGCGATTTATGCAAGAGATATTTTAAGAACGCTTGATATGCTGAATGAGAGAAACGAAAAAAACGAGAAAAACGAAGCACAAAAGTATGAATATTATGTCAGCGACGATGTTGAGAAATTTTCCTACCTTGGCGGACTTTTCCTGGAGCGTGCGATAAATTCAGGCGTAACTAAAATTGATATAGAAAAATACTGAGAAAGAGGGCTTTAGATTATATGGGAAAAAATATGCTTCTCACTTTTAAAAGCGATATTACAAACGAGGAAACCGGCAAAGATACAATAGAATTTATGACTACTGCCGATTTTGTGAAAAAAAACGATAAATATTATGTAACCTTTTCCGATATGGATACATTTGAAACTGATAACACAAAAACAACGCTGAAAATAGAGAATGACAAAATAACGCTCCTTCGCTTCGGTGCAAACAATGCACAGTTTATCTTCAAGCAGGGGCAGGAGTATAAAAGTCATTACGAAACTCCTTACGGAGCTTTTTCAATGGCAGTTTTTTCGGAAGAAGTTATGATAGATATAAATGATGAGGGCGGAGATTTGAGCGTTTTATACGATGTCTATTTAAACGGACTTAAAACCCAGAGAAACGACCTTAAAATAAACTTAAAATTACCGAACTAAGAGGGGAGAATGAAAAAATGAGCGAAATGAGAAATTTTATAAAAGAAATAAAGAATGAAATCAAAGATATGGTTTTTGAAGCTTATAAGGAAGCTTTTATGGAAACAAAGCTTGATAAGCTTGACGAATTTATCTGTGATATTGAAATACCAAAAGAAAAGCAGAACGGAAATTTTTCTGTAAACTTTGCTATGCGTAATGCAAAGGCGCTTAAAAAAGCTCCCCGCCAGATTGCTGAAATTATTGTGGATAAAATGTTTTTTGAGGGAACAATGATTGAAAAATGCGAGGTTGCAGGTCCCGGTTTTATTAACTTTTATCTTAAAGATGAATTTTTCACAAAAAGTTCAAAAGCTGCTTATATAATGAAAGAGGATTTCGGAAAAACAAATATGGGAAACTCCAAAAAGGTGAATGTTGAATATATCAGCGCTAACCCAACCGGCCCTATGCACATAGGAAACGCAAGAGGTGGCGCAATAGGTGATTGCCTTGCAAATATTTTTTCCTGGGCAAATTATGATGTTACAAAAGAATTTTATGTTAACGATGCAGGAAATCAGATTGAAAAGTTTGCTGTTTCTTTGGAAGGCAGATTTATTCAGCTTGTAAAGGGCGAAGCTGCAATAGAATTTCCCGAAGATGCTTATCAGGGCGAAGATATTATTGATGCTATGAAAGATTTTATTAAAGAGTTCGGAGCAGATGACTATATAGAAATGGAATCCGAAAAGAGAAAGAAGATTTTCTCGGAATATGCACTTAAGAAAAATCTTGACAGCTTGGTTAAGGATACAGGCAACTATGGCATAAAATATGATGTGTGGTTCAGAGAAAGTACACTTCATAAAGATAACAAAGTAAAAGAAGTTGTTGAAAAGCTTCTGGAGAGTGGACTTGCTTATAAAAAAGATGACGCCGTATGGTTTTGTTCAACTCAGTTCGGTTGCGAAAAAGATGATGTTCTTATAAGAACAAACGGTATTCCTACTTATTTTGCTGCCGATATAGCTTATCACATAAACAAATTTGAAAGAGGCAACGAACAGCTTATAAATATCTGGGGAGCAGACCATCACGGTCATGTTGAAAGACTCAAAGGCGCTCTTACAGCGCTTGGTTATCAGGGAGACAAGCTCCATATTGTGCTTATGCAGCTTGTAAGACTGTTTAAGGACAAAGAGGTTTACAGAGTATCAAAAAGAAGCGGTAAAGCACTTTCTTTAAACGACCTTATCGAAGAAATCGGCAGAGATGCGGCAAGATTTTTCTTTAATCTCCGTCAGCCGTCAAGTCATTTTGATTTTGACCTTGACCTCGCGGTTTCACAGTCAAATGATAACCCTGTATTCTACTGTCAGTATGCTCACGCAAGAATCTGCAGTATTTTAAGAATTTTAAAAGAAGAAAACATTGATACGGATGTTATGGGCGATTTTGATTTACTTACAGCACCGGAAGAAAGAGAGCTTATGGAAAAAATCATTTCGCTTCCTGAAGAAATCGAAATTGCAGTTTCGACATATGACCCTTCAAGAATTACAAAATTTGCTATTGATGTTTCAGCAGCATTCCACACATTTTATAATGCCTGCCGTGTTAAGATTGATGACAAGAAGCTTATGCAGGCAAGAATTTCTCTTGTAATTTTAACAAAGAATACCATAAAAAATACTCTTACAATACTTGGAGTTGAGGCTCCTAAATCAATGTAAGAATTTCAGAAGTGAAAGGAAGATAAAAATGAAAAAAAGAATTTTTGCTTTTCTGTTAACTGTTATAATGATATTTTCTTTTTCCTCGGTTTCTTTTGCCGATAGTCTTGTTGACGAAGAAACAAAGAGGGAGCTTTTAAGATATATTTTATTCACTGTTATTGACGAAGCAAAAGAAGATATTGATTCTACTGAACTTTTTCTGGACGCACTTATGAAATTTGCGGGAGACGATGATGAAAAGTTCAATGAGGTTTTAAGAAACTTTACTGAAGCTATTGATAATTACGGCGAATATTATTCACCAGAGGA
>CAZZPN010000011.1:0-15006 GCA_964655495.1 uncultured Oscillospiraceae bacterium | reverse complement strand
CCCACGAAGAATAGCCGCCTGTACTCTGAAGGTCATGTCTTTCTAAATGTTCGCGAGCATTTATTACATCCCAAGGTCCAATTGAAACAGAGTAACGAGGTGTGTTCCACATTGAGTTTGCACCGCCGGCATTCTGCTGTATTGTAAGACGGTGGTTATCAACAAAGCCTGCTTTAATTTTTAAGAAATCTTCTAAATTATCAGCTTTGAATGCTTTTGTGCAAGGGTCTATAAAAGCAGTATGTCCTATCCAGCCGGTAGCAGAAATAATAAGGTCAGCACCGCCATTTCCTTCTTCTGCAATCATATCTGAATAGCAGTCTATATTTTCATTTGTGTAATAGTGCATCTGTTTAAGCGGTGGACGCAAATCTTCACGGAAGCTCATGTAGAACTCAGTCATAAAGTGTCCGCCTAAAGAACGGTACCATGTGATAGGTGCAACATTTCCGTCTTCATCTGCATATTCATCCATACAAAAAGCGTGAATATTACGACCGGAAATATTGAATTTATTACACATTTCAACAGCAGCAACATAAATGTTTTTCCATGAGTTAGGGAAAACGATAACAGTCTTTTTATCTTCTACATCTGACTTATAAATCCAGTTAAAAAGCTCGCATGTTACTGCACTTGAAGGATGTGGTACTACACGGATACTGTAACCGTTTTCGTTTGTAGTTTCCATTTCTTCTCTTGAAATGTTACGGCAATATTCCAAAACAGCTTTATCCTGAGTCGGAAGCCATGTGCTTGGTGCAAAATCAAATAAATTACGATTCATTTCTTATTCCTCCTTATGCTTCTTCTTTTTTACGGATTTCTTCTAATTTTTCAATCAATCCTTCGTGATCCGGTGCTGCTACCGGTGGTCTTGCTACATCAGCAGATACATAGCATGTACCTTTGTGAAGTCTCATTATAGAGCCGATGTTGTTTGTTGCAATAGGTCCGAATAAAGCAAGTCTTAACGGGAATTTCTGATGCGCTACTACTCCGCCGCAGCCTGCTAAATATTCTACATCTATCCATTCTTTTGATGCCATAAGATCCTTAGGACCAACTGTAACGGCTTTAGGCGGAACATTACCGATATCACCTGAACATCCGAACATACCTCTTAAAGAGTCGTGTGCTATCATTTCTGCCATAGGTGTTACTAAACGGGATCCCATCTTCAATAATTCTTCAATAGAATCTGCCGGGAAAGATTCAGTATCAATAGCACCGATACCGCCTGACCAGCTTAAAGCAGTATATGCTACATCGGCACCGCCTAAAGCTGCCAATTCATCTGAATATGTATCTATATTATCATTTGTCCAGAAGTGGATGTTTTCCATAGGCATACGAAGATGCTCTTCCAAACGGTTATAGAAATATCTCATAAAATGACCTGAACGGCTGTAAGGACTCTGCCATGGAGCAACCTTACCGTTTTCATTTGCATATTCATATAAGAAGAAAATATGCACATTGCGGCAGTTAATCTGATATTTATTGAGGGCTTCTGTCAAAGAAATGAAAACTGCGTTTTCAGGACTTGGAAGAATCAATACCAATTTTTCATTTTTAATATCAGACATGCGAATACGCTGCATAAGGTCTGTTGCAAAATAGTTGTGAACATCAAAAACAATTTTGAGTTCAAAATCTTCATTTTCAAAGTTTTTACCCTGACGAGCATACATGTCCTCATTGAACGCACTGTCTAAAACAGCCTGGTCTCTGAAAGGCAGCCACTCTGCCGGAGCAAATTTAAAAGAATTGTAATAAGCCATTAGAATACCTCCTAATATATTTTAAAAATTTTTATTTTTTATTAGTTATTCACCCATAACCATAACCTGAACAGTTCTCTGTCTGGCTCTGGTATTATCGAAGTCGATAAAATGGATAAATCCGAATTCTCCTAAGTCCATTTCGCCGTCTTCTATAACGATTGTCTCGCTTCTTCCGATAATTGATGAACGAAGATGTGCGTCGGTGTTATGGCAACCCCAAGCATCTTCATCGTGTTCTTCAGCGAATTTGAGTGCTTTTGGACCCGGATGTAAATACATTCCTTCATACCTGCATTCAGGAATCATTTTTTCCATTACATTAACCAAGTCCTGCTGCAAAGTCTCAAGTCCTGTCATTGACATATCAAAAGCACATTCCTGAGTTATAACACAACAGGTTGTGTGATGTGAATATATTACAGCAATACCGTTTTTAATTCCTGATTCTTTAACGATTTCTTTCGCTTTCGCAGTTACATCATGGAATGTATATGCACGGTCTCTTGACTGTACTTTAAACGATTTTCTATATACCATTTGTTTATCCTCTCTTATTTCTTTTTAAGGTCATCTGCTGCTCTTCTTACTGCGCCGATCATTTCGTCAATCATAGCAATAGGATCTTCGGCATTCATAATACCTGATGCAGCACCGGCAGCTTCCGAACCTGCCATAATAAAGTCATAAACCTGCTGTCCGTTTGTTATTCCGGCAGCCTGCTCGATAAGAATATCCGGATCAATCTTTCTGATTTCGCGGATTACTTCCATAACATAGCTCATATCGCTTACTCCACCGCCTGTTCCGCCGATGAGCTCTGAAGGTTCAGGATTGATGATGTCCGGGTGCAACTCTGCGATAGCTTTTGTTTCAGCAACGCTGTCTGCACAAGCAAATACAAGCATATCAAGCTCATTTGCTCTGTCTATTGTAGCTTTTATCTGCGGTAATGACATCGGTTTTTCACAGTGGTTTACAACTACACCTTCTGCACCTGCAGCTTTAAGCGCTTCGGGAAGAATGTCAGCCATTCCTCTGCCCGGTCTTAAAGTATCCATATATGGAGCAAGTACAATAAGATTCTTTGTGTTTTCTACAACTCGTCTGATTTCAACCGCAGGACAAATAAAAAGTACATCAATATCATACTTTTCTGCAGCTTTATCGGCAGCGAGAGCATACTCTAAAACTTTATCACCGTATATGTAGTTTTTTGTTCCTATCTCAAAATAAGGTGTTCTTATTTTTCTTTTCATACTTCTAAGACCTCTTATCTTTCCTGCTGAAGTGTGTAGTGTGGGTCGTATGCTTTTTCTTCGTCTGTGTATTTACGGAGAGTGTTTATAACTTCGCCATTATTCCACTTTCTGTCTATTTCTGCATCACCGATACCCATAACAGTAACATTTACCTGTCTTCTGCGAGCACGAACATGATCCCAGTCTACAAAGTAAACATGTGCAAATTCACCACCGTCGAGTTCTCCGTCTTTAATTGTCATTGTTTCTGATCTTCCAAAGAATACACTTCTTAAGTGTCCGTCTGTATTCATACTTGTGAAATCACCCGGCTCGTTAACATATCTTCCGAACTGAGCGTGGATTGGACCCGGATGACGATAATCTCCCTCGTCTGTATAATCAGGAATCATTTTTCTCATAATGTCCAATAAATCGTGCTGTAAATATTCAAGGTCAAATGAATCAATATCATGTGAACACTCCTGAACCATAACTGAACATGTTGTGTGGTGTGATGCGATAGTAACTGTACCATTTTTAACACCTGATGCCTTTACAATTTCAATTATTTCTTTTGAAATGTCATGAAATGTAGGTATCCATCCTCTTGACTGTAATTCTAATTCTTTCTGAAAAAACTTAAATTCCATTTTTCCATCCTCCATAAATTAATAATATATTTTATTTGTTTTTTTACTTGTTTAATCTTTCTCCAACTGCACCGCCGGGATGAATTACTGCAAACTGCTCGTTTTTATAATCTGTTTCCTCTATTAAAGCGGTCTGGAGAGCGTGAAATATCATACAAAGTGCTGTTGATGAAGTTGTTCCCTGTGAATTATACTTGTCTGTCTCACGATTTACATACTGTTTAAGAACAACATCGGCCCCCAAAGCCAATGGTGATTCCATATTTTCCGTTACGGTAATAACAGAAGCTCCTTTTGATTTACATATGTCTAAAATCGGGAGCAACTCTTTTGTTTTTCCGCCTCTTGACGCAAACACCATAACATCGCCTTTCTTAATAAAGCCCATTGCGCCGTGTACGGCTTCAGCCGGTGAAATAAATCTCGCAGGCTGTTCAATGCAACACATAAGATGCGCAAAATGCTGACAGATAATTCCGGAATGTCCGCAGCCTGATACCCCGATGCGTTCCGCATTTTTTAGTAACTCTACTGCCTTTGAAAAAGCTTCCTCATCAAAATATTCAATCATATTTTTTATACATTCACTTTCAATGACATAAGCCTCTTTTGCCTGTCTTAACGATTCTTCTTTAATTCTCATATATACCTCACAATACAATTAATTTTTATTTTAAGTTTAATTTTTCAAGGGCATCTTTTTCGTCTTTATATACGCCGATTCCGATACCTGCCATAATAGCAGAGCCGACTGCACCTGCGTGCTCACCGTTTACTACGGTGATTTTCTTTCCAATCACTTCGGAAACGATATCGCACCATACCTTTGAATTTGTGATACCGCCCACAAATTTAACCGTTTCGGCTTTTATATCTAAATCATCAAAAAATACTTTTAGCTTTCTTCCTATGCACTCAGCTATTGCTCTTGCGATATCCGACCTTGTGTAGCCCGTAATATCTGCATTTTCGTCTTCAATGATAAGTCCGTTGCAACCTGCAGGTGCTTTTTTTGCCAATTCATCAAATTCGGAATAAGTAACTTCGCCAAGGTAAACCTTTTTGAGTTTTTCAATAGTTTCTGAAACCGATGACAAGGATTTCATTCCGCACCAGTTGCCGTTTGGAGCCATAAACGGATCTGTCAACATTCCTTTTTCCTGCGGAATTTTCCTTTCAGCATAAGGAACAAACACTACCCACGATGTGCCGCAAGAAACCATAACTTCGTTTTCATTTATAACGCCTGCACCTCTTGCTGCTGCAGGGTGGTCAAAGCTTCCTGCGATAACAGGTGTTCCTTCTTTGAGCCCTGTTCTTTTTGCGGCTTCACCACTTATTTTTCCTATAACAGTGCAATTATCTACAACAGGCATAAGCTTATCTTCGTCTATCCCCAGAAGCTTAAGGTATTCTTCAGAGTATTTGCCTTTTTCCTGGTCTATAAGGAAAAAGGTTGTTCCCATAGAACGAGTTACTCCCCACGCTCCTGTTAAACGATAGTTAAGATATTCAATGTGCATACAAATTTTTTCAGAATCTTCAAGGAGCTTTGGATTTACAGCCTTGAAATATGCAATTCCTGCCATTGGGAAGCCCTGAAGTTTTGGCCAACCTACTGTCTTATAAACATCATCTCTTGAAAGTCCTGATAAGGTTTTCTCCGTTTCTTCTGCCGGAAATTTAGTCTGCCACCCAAAAATGGGCGAACAGCTTTTTTCATCCTTTGCAAACATCAGGTTACCGCCGGCACCCGATATACACATTGCAGATATGCTTTCATCATCTTCAAGCTCTAAGGAAATTTCTTTGATTACATCAAAGCAGTTTTCTATAAAGCTTTCAGCATCCATAAGCTTCATACCATTTTCAAAATAATATGTGCTTTTTTTTGTTTTTACAGTTTTTATCTTTCCGTCATAAGACATCAAAACGCCTTTGACGGCAGAAGTTCCTATATCAAATCCTAATAAGTAGCCCATTTTTCCCTCCGTTTTAATTCTTTAAGAATTGCTTAAAAATTTGAAAAAAATTATCTTCGTATATCACAATGAGACTGTCCACCAAAGAGAGTGTGCAGTCTCATTTTTATTTGGTTATCATTTTAAATCAGCATTATATGTCGGAACGCCCTTTGCAGGATATTCGCCTGCTAATACTTCAAAACAAGTATATGTACTTTCTTCCGATACTCCTCCGATTATGTATCTTGGTATATGAGGAAGCTCCTCTAAAACAAACGGATTACCAAAATGGATAACAGTTGATACTCTGTTTGTAAGCTGTAGAACATCTATAAGAGCAATAAGTCTTCTGGTTAAACAAGGCGGCCCTACATAAGCCTGCTCCTGATTAAATGTAACCATAATAACTTCTCTGCCAATAGACTCTGCAAGGACCTTGTTTGTCTGCCCCGGAGACGGGAACTGGTTTATTACCTTAACAACCGCATTTGGAAAAAGCTCTTTTATTTTTGCAGTCATTCTGTCAGGGAAATGCCAACCGTGACTGAAAGTATCAACAATCGGTTTTCCTTCATCATCCATTTCTGCTTCGGTAGAAGACGCAATAACAAAAAGATAATTACCGTCCTTTGGGATTGAATCCAAAAGTCCATCATCTTTTTTAGTATATACACCGTCTTTGTTTATATTTTTAACAAGCTTTATTTCTTCCTCGGTAAGCTCTGCATCCTTAGGAAGCGCCATCATTTTTTTCTGTGTTGCAAGAACTCTCTTTACAGCTCTGTCTAAACACTCAGGATCAATAAGTCCCTTTTCGTAAGCTTCTTCAAGCTCTTCAAAAACCTGTTTATTATTAACTATGAAAGGAAGAAGAAGATCGTTTCCTGCGTTGATAGCTAAACCTTTTGCTGTAACATCATCATAATTTGCACGAATACCCATCATGCACATTCCGTCTGTTATTGCAAAGCCTTCAAAGCCCTGCTCACGAATAATATCAATCATTTTCTTTGACAAGCTTACAGGATGCTCCGGGTCAATATTTACAAACTTTTTATGACCTGTCATAATACCATCTAAGAGGCCATCATTATTTAGCTCTATATAAGGTCTGAGCTGATATTCCAAAAGTTCTTCTTTAGTAGTAGTAGAAATAGGCGTTCCCATATGTGAATCAACCTTTTTAGGATTATTTCCTGCCACATAATGCTTACCAACAGTTAAAACTCCACCGTCGTGCATACCTCTCGCCATTGCCTTTGCAATAGGAATTACTTTTTCAAGATCACTTCCCAAAGACCTTTGTGAGCCACCTTTAGTCAAATCTATAACCGGATTACATACTACATTGTAGCCTCTTTTTCTTGCAGTTACAGCGGTAGCTTTACCAAAAGCATATGCGTGTGCTTCACTTCCTGTTGCACCAACTGCATTATGTCTGCCAACCTTATATTCACCAATTCCGCCTTCAGCATCAGTAAAAATAAGGATAGGGTAGTCTGCCGCTTCTTTCACTCTTTTCATCATTTCTTCAGCATCGGAATATCCAACCTGAATCCATACAGAACCAAGCTCACGATTTTTTACCATTTCGATAATCATATCGTCATATCTTTCTTCTTTTGTTCCACCGTTGATAAGCGGAGTACAAACCATACCGAGTTTTTGCCTTAAAGTAAGTTCTTCAAACTTCAATTCTTTCATAACTTTTCCCTCTTTTTACAAGTGATATTATCCGTTTTTCTTAAGTGTACACTATTTTATAGTTTTTTTCCTTGACATTTTTGCTTTTAATTAGTATAAAATTGCCTTTTTGGCACTTTTAAATTTAAAAAAGCATTGACTTTTTATTCATATTGTGGTATCCTTATAATTGAGAGTAAAACAGACAGTCGCGAAAACTTAGCGTGACAGAACTTGAACTGAATATTGAGTTCGAGTTCTGTCACGCTGGATTTTTGAGGAAAGTCCGGGCTTCACAGAGCAAGGGTGCCTGCTAACGGCAGGTGGAGGCGACTCTAAGGAAAGTGCAACAGAAAATTACCGCCACTTTTTAGTGGTAAGGTTGAAAAGGCGAGGTAAGAGCTCACCGCCAATATGGCAACTTATTGGTTGTGTAAACCCCACCCGAAGCAACTCAAGACCGCACATTAAGGCTTGCTCGGCTGTGCAAATTGAGGCTAAAGGTTATCGGCGACGGTAATCTCAGATAGATGACTGTCTAATACAGAACCCGGCTTACAGTTTTACTCTCTTTTTTTATTTTTTTAGAAACAGAGGTTTAAAAAATGTTTACAGATACGCACGCTCACTATGACGACGAAGCCTTCGATTCTGACCGTAATGAACTACTAAAAAGCTTTTTAAAAAACAAAATAGACAGAGTTATAACAATAGGCTGTAATATTGAAACATCAAAGAAGTCAGTCGAACTTGCAAATAACTACGATTTTGTTTATGCGGCAGTAGGGTTTCATCCTCACGATGCTGATGCTTTTAACAACAAAAACGCCGATATTCTTATAAAAATGGCAGAAGAAAACAAAAAGGTTGTTGCATGGGGAGAAATCGGACTTGATTATCACTACCCGGAGCCGTCAAGAGAAATTCAGAAAGAAGCTTTTATAAAACAGATTGAAATCGCAAATTCACTTAAGCTCCCTGTTTCCATACACTCAAGAGATGCGATAAAAGATACAGTTGATATTTTAAAAAATCATTCCTGTAGGGGCGTTTTTCACTGTTACAGCGGAAGCGTTGAAACTATGAAAGAGCTTATAAAAATGGGATATTATATTTCTTTTTCGGGAACAGTTTCATTTAAAAACGCAAAAGAAATAAAGGAAGTTGCAAAATATGTGCCTTCGGACAGATATTTTGTTGAAACAGACTGTCCTTATCTTTCGCCCGAGCCTAATCGCGGAAAAAGAAACAGCTCATTAAATCTTATTCATACAGTAGGAGCAATCGCCGAAATAAGAGGAATTGACATAAAAACAGTGGCAGAAGAAACCACAAAAAACGCACTTTCGTTTTTTGATAAATTAAAATAATCAGCGTAACAGGCAGCAAATTTTTTCTTTATTTTGACTGTCTGTTTTTTTATTGTAAATTCATTGACAAAACATCAAAAAAATTGTATAATAAAAAAAGTACAAAAAAGCAAAAAAACGGAGGAAATTTATGAAAAAAACAGAATTTATTTCCCAAAAAGAAATTGATGAACAGTTTGAATATATAAAAAATATAAAATTAAAAAACGAAGGAAAGAAAAAAACGGCGTTTATTAACACCTACGGCTGTGCACAAAATGAGACAGACAGTGACAAACTCTACGGTATGCTTCTTCAGATGGGCTATGAAAAAGCAGATGACGAAAAAACTGCTGATATTATTCTTTTTAACACCTGCTCCGTAAGAGAAAATGCTGAAGTGAAAATCTACGGCAAGGTAGGTGCGCTAAAGGCTGTAAAAAAGAAAAATCCCGACCTTGTTATAGGAATCTGCGGATGTCTTATGCAGCAGGAACACGCAAGTGAGAGAATAAGAAAAAAATACAAGCATGTGGATATGGTTTTCGGAACACACGCACTTTATCGTTTCCCCAAGCTTCTTTACGATGTTTTAACTGAAAAAGAAAGAGTTTTTGATGCAAAAAATGTTGACGGCGCTATCGTTGAAGGTTTGCCTGTTGTTATGGAGAAAAACTACAAGGCTCAAATTCCCGTAGCTTACGGCTGTAATAACTTCTGCACCTATTGCGTTGTACCTTACACAAGAGGCAGAGAAAGAAGCAGAAAATCCGAGGATATTTTAAATGAAATAAACGCTCTTGTTAAAAACGGTCTTAAAGAAGTAACGCTTCTTGGGCAAAATGTTAATTCCTACGGAAATGATAACGATGATGACCTCGATTTCCCTGATTTACTTCAGAAAATCGCAGACATAAAAGAAATAAAAAGAATTCGTTTTGTTACTTCACACCCGAAAGACCTGACGGACAAGCTTATTGACACAATGGCAAGAAATGATAATATCTGTAAATACCTGCATCTTCCTTTTCAGGCAGGAAATACTCGTGTGCTTAAAGAAATGAACAGAAAATATACAAGGGAAGATTACCTTAATCTTGTTTCCAAAATAAAAGCAAAGATGCCTGATATTGCACTTTCTGCCGATGTAATAGTAGGTTTTCCCGGTGAAACGACAGAAGAATTTTACGATACTGTTTCACTTATAAAAGAAGTAAGGTTTGATACACTTTTTACCTTTATCTATTCAAAAAGAAAAAACACAAAAGCTGCTCTTATGGATGACCCGATGAGTTATGAAGAAAAGCTTAAAAACTTCAATGTTTTGTTAGAAGAACAAAACAGGATTTCAAAAGAAATCAATGACACATATCTTGGAAATGTTTATGAAATTATAGATGAAGGTCTTTCAAAAACAAATCCTGATATGCGACAAGGTAGAACAGAGACAAATAAAGTTGTAAATTACAAAGCAAAAGAAGCAGTTACGGAAGGCGAATTTGTTAATGTGAAAATAACCGAATGTATGACCTGGTCTTTAAACGGCGAGCAGGTGTAATGAAATTAATATAAGAAAGAGAAGATAAAAAATGAAAAAAAAGCTTTCTCCAATGATGACTCAATATATGGAAATAAAAGAGCAATATAAAGACACCTTAATTTTTTACAGATTAGGAGACTTTTATGAGCTTTTCTTTGACGATGCACTTGTAGCATCAAAAGAGCTTGAAATAACGCTTACAGGCAGAGATTGCGGGCTTGAAGAAAGAGCGCCGATGTGCGGAGTTCCCTATCACAGTGCTCAGTCCTACATCAATCGCCTAATAAAAAAAGGCTATAAGGTTGCTATCTGTGAGCAGATGACAGACCCCAAAGCATCAAAAGGAATCGTGGAGAGAGCGATTGTCAGAATTATTACTCCCGGAACATTTTCAGACACAAGTGCGATGGACGAAAAATCAAATAACTATCTTGCGTCTGCATATATCGTAAAAGACGGTGCGGGAATATCTTTTCTTGATATTACGACGGGTGATGCTTTCACAACTCAGTTTACACAAGAAGACTTTATCCAAAAGCTTGAAAGCGAAATATACAAATATGCACCTGCAGAAATACTTTTTAACAGCGAAGCTTTCTTACAAAAACAGCTTATGCGCAATATAAAAGAGAGATTAAATGCACATCTTGAAATAATAGATGACGATTTTTATACAATCGAAAACACCGATAATCTTCTTAAAGGCAAATTTGAAGTGTTTGAGGAGAAGAAGAAAGTCTATATGGGAAATATATTTTCATATTATTCTTTGTGTGCTTCTCTTTATTATGTGGATAAAACACAAAAAACAAAATTAAGACATATAACTGCTTTTGATTATTACAATCAAAAAGAATTTTTAGATATTGACGATTGCGCAAAAAGAAATCTTGAGCTTACCGAAACGATGCGTGATAAAAATCAAAAAGGCTCACTTTTCGGTGCAATAGATTACACAAAAACTGCTATGGGAGGCAGACTTTTGAAGCGTATCATCGAAAGACCTTCGACTTCCCGTACAGTTATCGAAAAAAGGCTTGATGCTGTCGAGGAATTTATAGATGAAAGCATAAATTCAGACGAAATCATAAAAGCACTGAAAAATGTCCGTGATATAGAAAGACTTCTCGGGAAAACATCTTTAAGAACGCTTAACGGCCGTGATTTACTCGCGCTCCGTGACTCTTTCAAGGTGCTTACACCGATAAAAAATGAGCTTAAAAACTTTAGTTCTGCCCTTATAAAAGAGCTTTCAGATTCTTTTGATGATTTATCCGACATATATGAGCTTATAGACCGTGCGATTGATGATGAAGCACCGTTTACCATACGGGAAGGCAAAATCATAAAAGAGGGTTATAATGAGGAGCTTGACAGAATTAAAAGTATCGTTAAAAATTCAGAGCGCACACTTCTTGAGATGGAAGCCTCTTTAAAAGAAGAAACACAGATAAAAACTTTGAAAATCAACTTTAATAAAGTATTCGGATACTACATTGAAGTTTCAAATTCCTTTAAAGACAAGGTTCCCGTTACTTTTATAAGAAAACAAACCCTTGCCAACTGCGAAAGATATATAACAGCTGAGCTTAAGGATATGGAAAATATTCTTCTTAACTCCAACGATACTATCTGCAAAATGGAATATGAGCTTTTCTGCGAAATAAGAAATATTATTTTTGAAAACACACCGAGAATAAGAAAATCGGCTGACGATGTGGCTTATATTGATGTGCTTTTATCATTTGCCAAAGCTGCACAGAAGCATAACTATACAAAACCTTCCATAAACAATTCGGGTATAATAGAAATTGAAGAAGGAAGACACCCCGTTGTAGAACAAGTGCTTGAAAATTCACTTTTTGTCCCTAACAATACCAATCTTTCGCCCGAGTCTGATTTTGCGATTATAACAGGACCTAATATGGCAGGTAAATCTACATATATGCGTCAGGTTGCACTTATATCAATTATGATGCAGATGGGCTCGTTCGTTCCTGCAAAAAGGGCAAATCTCGCAATCATTGACAAGGTTTTCACCAGAGTTGGCGCAAGTGATGATCTTGCTATGGGGCGTTCTACTTTTATGGTGGAAATGAGTGAGGTAGCATCTATTTTAAAAAATGCAACAGAAAAAAGCCTTGTAATTCTTGACGAAATAGGCAGAGGAACAAGCACCTTTGACGGTCTTGCTATTGCGTGGGCAATTGTTGAGCATATAAAAGAAAAAATCGGCTGCAAAACTCTTTTTGCAACACATTATCACGAGCTTACTCAGCTTGAGGGAATGATAAAAGGAATTAAAAATTACAGTATTGCCGTTAAGAAGAGAGGCGACGATATCACCTTCTTAAGACGCATCATAGAGGGCGGCGCCGACGAAAGCTACGGTGTTGAGGTTGCGAAGCTTGCAGGTGTTCCCGAAGCGGTTATCAAAAAAGCAAAAGGTATCCTTAAAAAATTAGAAAACGGTGAAAAAACCTTTGATATTGACACAGATAATCCGTTTATAGATAAAGAAAGCGAGGATGAAGTTGAGCTTACATCATTTAACAGTATTCTTTCCGAGGAGCTTGTTGAAAAAATAAAAGCAATAGATGTAACAACACTTACTCCGATAGAAGCGTTAAATGAGCTTAACAACATTGTGAACGAAGCCAAAAAAATCTGATAAGAGGTCATTTTTATGGGAAAGATTAGAGTTCTTGATAAATTAATAGCTGACAAAATTGCTGCCGGTGAAGTTGTAGAAAGACCGTCAAGCGTTGTAAAAGAGCTTGTGGAAAACTCTCTTGATGCCAAAAGCGGAAGAATTACAATAGAAATAAAAGACGGCGGAAAAGAATTTATAAAAATAACTGATGACGGCTCAGGAATGGACAAAGCTGATGCACAGCTTTGTGTCCTTCGTCACGCAACGAGCAAAATAAAATCGGCTGATGACCTTTTTGATATCAAGACTATGGGCTTCAGAGGAGAAGCCTTAGCAAGTATATGTGCCGTTTCGTGCGTTACATTAACAACAAGAAAAGAAGACACAGATGTTGGCACAAAAATAGTTATAAAAGGCGGAGAAGTGCTTTCAGTTTCAGATGCAGGCTGTCCGAAAGGCACAACAATAACAGTTGAAAACCTTTTCTTCAACACTCCTGCAAGACTGAATTTTCTTAAAAAATCATCAACGGAAGCCGCTTATATCGAGGAACTCACAGCGAAGCTGATACTTGCTAATCCCGATATATCAATCCGTTTTATAAGAGACGGAAAAGATGTCCTTTATTCAAAAGGCGACGGCGATTTGAAATCAGCCATATACTGTGTTTACGGTGCTGAAATTGCCAAAAACCTTATAAAAGTAGAAAACACACATAACAATATCACGATAAAAGGATATGTGGGAAACCCGAATATCGCAAAGCCGACATATAAGTTCCAGACCTTTTGTGTTAACGGAAGAATATGCCGCACGAAAACTATGATTTCGGCTTTGGAATTTGCATATTTTCAGAAAATGGCGCAGGGAAAACATCCGTTTTGCGTTCTTGATATAGAGATAAACCCTTTTATGTGTGATGTGAATGTTCACCCACAGAAAGCGGAAGTGAAATTCTCAGATGAGGCAGAAGTTTATAACGCAATTTTGTTTTCAGTAAAAAATGCGCTTGACAGCGAGCTTTTTATAAAAAAAGCGGCTGTCGTTCCCGAAAAAAAAGAATTCCCCGAATATATTTTTAAAGATGAAGTGAAAGAAGATAAAAACACAGTTGAGAAAAAAGTAAAAATCGAAAATAAACCTGATGAAAATTATGTGCAGAAGTCTTTTGCTTCGTTTGACAGACCAAAAGAAGCTTCTTCACCATTTAAAAAAGCTCCCGCTAACCTCTTTTTAAAGGAGAAAGAAACTAAAGAAGAAAAAACTGAAAAACTTCCTGAAAAAACAGTTTATATTCCTCAAAAGGAAATAAAACTTGAAACAAAGGTTGAAAAACAAGATGAAGAAATAATCGAAAAAGCTGTCGAAAAAGATTATAAGATAATCGGACAGATTTTTTCAACATACATAATAATAGAAAAAGACACTCAAATGCTCCTTTTGGATCAGCATGCCGCACATGAGCGAATGAACTATGAAATTTTAAGAGAGTCTTACAAAAAAAGAAAAGCAGGTGCTCAGTATCTTCTTATTCCGAAAAAAATAGACTTAAGTGCAAGTGAGTACAGCATTGTAATGGATAATCTTGGAATTTTCTCGGAATTAGGAATAGAAATTGACGATTTTAACGGAAGATCGGTTGTTGTCCGTTCACTTCCTCTTGATGTAAAAGAAAGTCAGCTTGAAAAGCTTGTATATGAAATACTTTCCGAAATAAAGAAAAAAGGCAGAATGGATAAAGAGGACTTCAATCAGCGGCTTTTGTATCTTGTTGCCTGCAAAATGAGTATAAAAGCTAATATGGCACTTTCTTTACCTGAAATGGAGGAGCTTTCTAAAAAAGCTTTTATGTTAAACGGAAAAACAACCTGTCCTCACGGCAGACCGCTTTTCATTTCCTATGACAAGTCAGCAATAGAAAACAAGTTTGAACGATAGGAAATTTTAAAAAAAGAAAGGTGCAATTCATATGACAATTGTTTTAATAACTGCACTCGGTGTAGGTGGTGCAACCGTAATAGGCGCTGTTATAGGCTTTCTTTTTAAGGGGTTATCACATCGCTTTTCGGATATAATACTTTCCTTTGCTGCGGGGGTAATGCTCTCAGCAGCAGTTTTGGGGCTTATTCTCCCCTCTCT
>CAZZPN010000010.1:0-15240 GCA_964655495.1 uncultured Oscillospiraceae bacterium | reverse complement strand
AAACCTCAGAAACGAGTCTGTATGAATACGGGAACTCTTCTTTTGAAGGAATAACCGGAACAAGCGCTCTTTCAGCTAATGCACCGTGTCCGATTTCTCTTCTTCCCGGACCTCTTGAAGGACGGGCTTCACCAACTGAGTATGACGGGAAGTTATACTGATGCATATAGCGTTTGTTTTCTTCTTCGTCTATACCGTCTAAGAACTGCTGTTCATTTATAGCACCCAATGTTGCAACGGTTAAAACCTGGGTAAGTCCTCTTGTAAAAAGACCTGTACCGTGTGTACGAGGTAAAATGCCAACTTCAGCACTTAATTCTCTGATATCGTCCATTCCTCTGCCATCTACACGCTTACCTTTTATGAGCCACTCTCTTACGATACTTTTCTGGAGCTTATACAAACATTCTCCAACCATAGCACCGTCAACTGTTTCATCTTCAGCGAAAAACGCTTTTACTTCTTTACATACAGCGTTAACATTATCATCTCTTGTAGGCTTGAAAGGCTCATCAAGTGCAACTTCCATTTTAGCTTTTGCCATTTCGGAGATTTTGTCATATAAATCGTGGTCAACATCACATGAATTATAAGAGAATTTCGGTTTTCCGATTTCTGCCTGGATGCTATTTATAAATTCACACATTTTTTTGATTTCAACATGACCTGTTTTGATAGCTTCGAGCATCTTAGCTTCAGGCACCTGATTTGCACCCGCTTCAATCATAACGATTTTTGAAAGTGTTCCTGCTACTGTAAGGTCAAGGTCAGAAACAGCTCTCTGCTCGCTTGTAGGATTGATAATAAGCTCTCCGTCAACAAGACCAACGCTTACAGAAGCAACAGGACCGTTAAACGGGATATCAGAAATAGCAAGAGATATTGCTGTTCCCAAGAAAGCAGCAATCTGCGGATCGTTATCCTGCTCAACAGATAAAACTGTTGCCACAACAACAACATCGTTTCTAAGGTCTTTAGGGAAAAGCGGTCTTATCGGTCTGTCGATAACACGGGAAGCTAAGATAGCTTTATCGCTCGGTTTTCCCTCACGCTTTAAAAATCCGCCCGGGATTTTACCTACTGAATACAATTTTTCTTCATAATCTACTGAAAGCGGGAAAAAGTCTATCCCCTCTCTTGGTTCTTTTGAAGCAGTAATGTTTACCATTACAACAGTGTCGCCATAGCGAACAAGACAAGAACCGTTTGCAAGTGTTGCCATCTTACCTGTTTCAACAACAAGCGGTCTTCCGGCAAAAGTCGTTTCAAATGTTTTCATACATTTTCTCCTTTTTTTAAAACTTAATATATAAAAAGGTCTTCGGGATATAGCATTTGAAAAGAAAGACTGTTATTTAAAAGCTTGTCTGCCTTTTCAACTGCTATCCCCCTGCCCTTTTTTTGATATATTTTTTAAAAAATCAACATAAAAGGCAAGTTGAATAATTTCATCAACCTGCCCTAAATATGCTAAAATTACTTTCTTAAGCCTAACTTTTCAATAATTGCTCTGTATCTTTCGATATCAGTTTTTGTAAGGTAAGCAAGAAGTCCTTTTCTCTGACCAACCATTTTGAGAAGTCCTCTTCTTGAGTGGTGGTCATTTTTGTTCACTCTGAGGTGCTCATTTAAGTGATTGATTCTTTCAGTAAGAAGAGCAATCTGAACTTCAGGTGAACCTGTGTCAGTCGGATGAATTTTGTAAGTGTCGATAATTTCCTGTTTTCTGTCTTTAAGCATTTTTTTAATCTCCTTTTTTATTTTATTGCTTGACTCCTGAGCAAAAGGTCAGAGATATGCTTCTTTTTTTGAAGCTTTATCCTTTCACTAAGCAGACAGCATTAGGATTATAACATAATTTTTCCCATTTGTAAATAGTTTTTATTAATTTTTTTAAAAAATTTCTATTTTTTTGATTTCAGTCTCTGGTCAAGCGCTTCATATATAATTATTCCTGCGCTTACGGAAGCGTTAAGTGAATTAACATGTCCCAAAATCGGAATACTGATAAGAGTATCACATTCCTTCACAGTATGCTCCGCCATTCCTTTTCCTTCAGAGCCGATAACTATTGCAAGCGGAACTGTAAGGTCAGGGTCCTTGTATGACATGTTAGCACCCGCGTCCGTTCCCAGAATAAGTATTCCCTGCTCCTTTAAATATCTTATCGTCTGATTGATATTTGTCACTCTTGCGATTTTCATATAGTTCACAGCGCCTGCCGAAGCCTTGTATGCACCGCTGTTTACTCCTGCGGCACGGCGTTTGGGAATAATAACTCCGTCACAGCCTGCACATTCGCATGACCTTATTATCGCACCCAAATTCTGTGTATCCTCGATACCGTCTAAGATAACTATAAACGGATTTCTTTGGTTTGCATATGCACTTTCCAATATTTCATCAACAGTAACATATGTTGTCATCGAAACAGAAGCAATAACTCCCTGGTGATTTTTTACATGGCTAAGATGGTCGAGTTTCCCCTTTTCAACTCTTGAAACAGGGATTTTTTTCTCGTTTGCCATTTTTACAATTTCGTATAAAATAGGATCCTTAAAGTGATTTTGCACATATATCTTATCAATCTCTCTGTCAGCCCTCAGCGCCTCAAGAACAGGATTTCTTCCCTCTATTTTATCTCTTAGATTTTCTTTATTTTCCATTTCTTTCACCTTTCAAATATTTTAAAAAAGACACGGAATACTAAAAACCGTGTCTTTCTTAAAAAATTAAAGTCTTTCTTTAACTTTAGCAGCTTTACCCACTCTTGAACGCAAGTAGAAGAGTTTAGCTCTTCTTACTTTACCGTGTCTTACAACTACAACCTTGTCGATTATAGGTGAGTTAACAGGGAAAGTTCTTTCAACGCCGATACCGTAAGATAATCTTCTAACAGTAAATGTAGCCTGAATTCCGCCGCCTTTTTTCTTGATTACTGTGCCTTCATACTTCTGTATTCTTTCTTTGGCACCTTCTTTTACTTTCACATAAACTTCAACAGTATCACCGATCTGTATTCTCGGCATGTCTGTTCTGATCTGTTCCTGTGTAATTGCTTCTAAAATTGTCATTTAGAATCCCCTTTCATTGACAAGCGTTCTTTACAGTTTTTTATAAGATGTCTCGGCTTAAAAAGCTTACTTCAAGCCTCTTTTGCAACGAAAGAATATCGCAAATGCACCTTTGCTGTAAGAGGACCACTCCTATTTCCAGTAATATATAATACCACATATATTCCAAAAAATCAAGCTTTTTTTGAAAAAAATTGAAAAAATTTTAAATAATTGCATTTTTTTCAAATTTTTGAATTTTTTTTACATAACATTTTTTATTTTATAAAGAAATCTATATCTTAAAATCACTCGCAGAAAACTTTGAAAAATCAGGTTTTTTTGCCCGTCTTACTTCCTTTTTCATTATATCAAACTGAAATTTCTTACACGAATGGGAAAAGTCGTATATATTTTTCCTTTTTAAGCAAATAACATGGTCTCCGTCTGCCATTCTTTTGCCATATGCACAATATCCGCAGGTATCTTCCTGCTTTTTATCCCATAAATCCTGCTTTTTCTCCATAATTTTTATTATTCCTTCCTATGTAGCTTGGCAATAAAAAATCCTATTTTTGTTTCGTCGGGCAAAATAGGTAACATTCCGTCAGATTTTATTTCGCCGTCATCGGAAATAACTGAAAATTCCGAAAGCTCAAAATTCTTATTTTCATTCAAAAATTCATTTATAAGTATTTCGTTTTCATTTTTATTTATTGTGCATGTGGAATATACGATAATTCCATTTTTTTTTACATAGCGTGAGGCATTGAGTAAAATTTTCTTTTGTATTTTTATAAGCTCAGAAATATCCTCGTTATGCCACTTTATATCAGGCTTTCCACCTATAACACCCCAACCTGAACATGGAACATCACAAAGAATTTTATCAAAAGTATCTTTAAAATTATTGTTGTATTCTGTCGCATCTGCAGTAATAACTGTTGTATTTGAAACTGAAAGTCTTTCTAAATTTTTCTTTGTAAGTTCTGCTCTATGCTCATAAAATTCAAAGGCAGTTATTTTACCTGTATTTTTCATTATTTCTGCAATATACGCAGTTTTTCCGCCGGGAGCGCAACACATATCAATAATATTTTCGTTTTCTTTTGGGTTAAGAACATTTACACACATCTGCGAAGAAATACTCTGGACAGTATAAAAGCCTTTATCATAAAGCTCTTTATCAATACTTCCCTTCAAAAAGAAAAAACCGTTTTTTTCATAGATATTTTCGTTATTTATAAGTGATAAAAACTTCGTTTTATCAGTTTTCAGCTCGTTTATTCTTATTGAAACGGGCTTTTTTTCGTTAAGATTTTTGAGAATTGTTTCCGTTTTTTCTTTATACTGAGCTTTTATTTGTGAAAACATATCATCGGAAAAAGAATATTTGATTTCCCAGGAAATTTTTTTCTCGTTTTTATCTTCTATATCTTTTTCCGAAACACCTTTTCTTAAAATCGCATTTACATAGCCTTTGGATTTATACTGCACCTTTTCACACAGCTTCACGCTTTCGTTGATAAGTGCAAAATCGGGAACGCTATCCATAAAATAGAGCTGATAAAAGCCCATTCTTAAAATAACAAGCACCGATAAGCTGATTTTTTTAAGCTTGATGCTTGAATATTTTTCTATCTTATAATCCAAAAAGCGCTTATATCTTACAACACCGTAAACAAGCTCTGTGACAAAAGCACTGTTTAGGGAAATGTCCGAAAGCTTGTTTTTCAAAAGAAGGTTTAAATATGCACCTTCTTTTTCGTATTCCATAAGAATAAGATAGGCTTCTTTTCTTAAGTTTTTCTCTTTTTTTTGGTTTTTTTCGTTTTTCTTATCAATCATTGTTTCTTCTTCCGAATATAAGTATGAGTCTTAATAAGCTCATAAGTGATGTGATCGCTGCCGCTACATAAGTGAGTGCCGCAGCACCTAAAACCTTTTTAACACCCTTTTTCTCATCTTCTCCAATCATTCCCGAAGAAAAAAGCGTTTCAACTGCTCTCGATGAAGCATTAAACTCGACAGGAAGTGTTACAAGCTGAAAGAGAACTACCGCCCCAAAAAGAATAATTCCAAAGCTTACTAAGCTCTCTAAACCTAAAATAAAGCCTAAAAGTGCAAGAGGAACTGAAAGATGTGAGCCGATATTTGCCACAGGAAGAACGGTGTTCCTTAGCTTTATTGGCATATAGTTTACACTGTGCTGAACGGCATGACCTGCTTCGTGAGCAGCAACGCCCATAGCCGCAATAGACGGAGAATTGTAAACCCCGTCAGAAAGCCTTATCACATTTGATTTCGGGTCATAATGGTCTGTAAGCTTCCCTGCGATATGCTCTATTCTTACATGTGAAAGTCCGTTTGAATCAAGTATTCTTCTTGCTGCATCAAAGCCGGTCATTCTTCTTTGAGAAATCTGCTTTTGATATTTTGTGAAAGTAGAATTAACTCTTGCTTGTGCCCAAAGCGATAATAATACCGCCGGAAGCACAAGAACAATATAATAAATATCAATTCCGTAAAACATAAAGGTTAATCTCCTTAAATATTCTTGTTACCGTTATAAAAATCTCTTACTGACATTTTTTTCTTTCCCTGAGGCTGAAGCTCAGTTATATTTATTATTCCGCCTTTTGCTGATATTAAAAGCTTATCCTTTGAAAATTCAATAATTTTTCCGTAATCGCCTTTGTCCTCATATGAAAAAATCTCTGCCTTATGGATTTTATATGTTCTGTCCTCAACCTTAAAGCTTGTGCCGGGAAAAGGATAAAAGCCTCTTATTTTATTATACACATCTGTAACATTTTTTGAAAAATCAATAATTGTTTCCTCTTTTTTTATCGGTGGTGCATAAGTCATTTCATCGTCATTCTGCGGTATAGGAGTAATTTTATCAATATTTTCGATTGTGTTTTTCAAAGCATCATATCCCAAAACTGCGAGTTTATCGTGAAGCGTTCCGCAATTTTCGTCATCTGTTATATTAACCTTATTAACACAAAGGATATCGCCTGTATCAAGTCCTTCGTTCATAAGCATAGTTGTTACTCCGCTTTCTTTTTCGCCCATCATAATAGCATACTGAATCGGTGCTGCGCCTCTGTATTTAGGTAAAATTGAAGCATGCACATTGATACAATGGTACTTCGGGTAAGAAAGCACATATTTCGGCAATATCTTACCGTAAGCGACAACAACTATCATATCGGGATTTTCATTTCTTAAAATTTCTCCGAAATTTTCTTCCTTTAAATTTTCAGGCTGATATACGGGAATATTATATTTTATTGCTGTTTCCTTTACTGCTGAAAATTTTATTTTCTGACCTCTGTCTTTTTTTGCATCTACCTTTGTAACTGCACAACTCACATTATATCCATCGTTTATAAGCTTTTCCAATATATATGATGCAAAGTCGGGTGTTCCCATAAACATTATTTTCATTTTATCAGTCCTTTTTATCTATTCTTCGTCTTCCTCACGGAAAATTTCATATTCGCAGGTATCCTTTATGGTTTTTCCGTCTAAATGGTCGTATTCGTGGCACACAGCTCTTGCCATAAGGTCTTCTGCTTCCCAAATAAATTCGTTACCGTCCTTATCAAGTGCCTTTACTGCAACCTTCTGCGGTCTTTTTACAAAATATTCATGACCTACAATGCTAAGGCATCCCTCGCTGCCTTCCTGCTCGCCCATTTTAGCAACTATCTCGGGATTTATAAATACAAGATAATCGTTTTTGTCTTTTCCTTCTTCCAATGTATTTATAACAAAAATTCTTCTTAAAATGCCAACCTGCGGACCTGCAAGTCCGATACCGCCGGATTTTTCCAAAGTATCACACATATCCTCAATAAGCAATTTTGTTCTGTCTGTGACTTTATCAATAGGCTTACACACCTTGTGCATAATTTCATCTGTATCGGGAATTATATTCCTTATTGCCATTTTCATCTTCTCCTTTTTAAATAATCATATAAAATTAACCGGATTGACATCAACACTCAAAGTTATGTCTGCCGGCGCTTTTTTCATAAGAAGCTCTAACGCCTCAAAAAGTGATTTTTTGATTTTTTCAGATTTTGTACATTTTATAAGAATGTGAAATCTGTATTTATCTCTTATTTTTGCGACTGTACACGGAGACGGGCCGTACATTGATATATATTCTTTTCTCTCACCGTATTTATCAACGCTTACTGTCATAAGCTTTTTTATACTGTCTGCAAATTCAAAAATTTTTTTCTCATTATCGCCCGTAAAAACGATATTCACCAAATCGCAGAATGGCGGATATTTAACATTTTTTCTGAAAATGATTTCATTTTCGTAAAATTTTTCATAATCCTGAGTTTTTGATGCAATAATCGAATAATGCTCAGGCTGATATGTCTGCACAACGGCATACCCTCTTGTGTCGCCTCTGCCTGCCCTTCCGCAAACCTGAGTTATAAGCGAAAAGGTCTTTTCGTTTCCGTAGTATCCGCCTACAAAAAGTGTACTGTCTGCGGCAACAACCCCAACTAAAGACACATCCTTAAAATCAAGTCCTTTTGCAATCATCTGTGTACCTATAAGAATTGCAGGACTTTCATTTTTAAAGCGCTTAAGCAGTCTTTCGTGAGACATTTTTGTATTTGTTGTATCGTTATCCATTCTTATGATTTTGCTTTCGGGGAAAATTTTATAAAGCTCTTCCTCAAGTCTCTGCGTTCCAGTTCCGAAATATTTGATTGAAGCTCTTTTACATTCGGGACAAATGTTGGGAACAGGCTCCACAGCACCACAATAATGACATTTTAAACTGCCCTCCGTATTATGATAAGTCATTGCGACATCGCATTTTTTACATTTCACTACATATCCGCAATCACGGCAGTTTACAAAAGTGGAATACCCTCGTCTGTTAAGAAGAAGTATTGCCTTTTTGTTTTCATCTCTCACTTCTTCAAGCTTTTCCACAAGTTCACCCGACAATACGCCATGATTTCCGCTTTTTAATTCTTCCTTCATATCAACAACGCTTACATAAGGAAGCGGATTTTCGTTATATCTTTTATTTAAAAATACAAGTGTAGCTTCGTTGTTTAATACTCTGTAATAATTTACAACCGACGGAGTAGCCGAAGAAAGAATAAGAGTTCCTTTATTCTTTTTCATAAGGTAAGACGCTACATCTTTAGCATCATAACGGGGTGAATTTTCCGATTTATAAGTTGTTTCGTGTTCTTCGTCAACAATAATCATAGAAAGGTCTGAAAACGGTGCAAAAACTGCACTTCTTGCACCAACTGCAATTTTAACCTCTCCCCTTTTTATCTTGCGCCATTCTTCTTTTCTCTCTGTTATGCTTAAAGCAGAATGTAAAACTGCGACCATTGAGCCGAAGCGGTTGAAAAATCTTTGTCTTATCTGTGGTGTGAGTGCAATTTCGGGAACAAGTATAATCGCCGTTTTCCCCTCGTTTATAATATGCTCGCAAAGCTCTAAATAAACCTCTGTTTTTCCGCTTCCGGTAACACCTTTTATCAAAAATTCGTGATATTCGCCATCACGCCTCATATCAATAACAGTTTCGACGGCCTTTTTTTGTTCATCATTAAGAACAGGCTTTTTATAATTTATCTTCTTTTCTTCTTCAAATATTTCGTTTTTTACTTCACGAAGCACTATATCGATAAGGCCTTTTTCCTTAAGTCCGTTAATGCTTGAACGGGTAGAGCCTGAAAAAGCAATAAGGTCTGTTACGGGGATTTCGCCGTATTCCTCTATTATCTCTAAAAGTCTTACCTGGGCTTTCGCTTTTTTTCCATACAAAGTATAGAATTTATCAATCTCGTTTTTCTCGGCAACAATTCTGCACACAGAAATTTTGGGAATTTCGTGGGAATCGTTTTTCTCTGTGATTTCTATTAAGTTTTTTTCAAGAAGAAAATCAATGCTTTTTTTTAGTATATTCGGTTTAAAAAGCTTTTCTAATTTAGTGTAGTCTGCTTTTTTATTTTCGTATATATATTTTAAAACGGGATTTTTTATATCCGCATCTGTTATCTCTATATTTTGGGAAAGTGATACTGTTTTTTTAAATTTTATTGAGCTTCCCGGCATAATCATAAGATTAACGCAATCATAAAGGGGAGCATAATATTTTTCACTTATATAGCGTGCAAGCTCTATATTGTCTTGAGTAACAAAAGATTCAACATCTGCAATCCCCATTATACGCTTTAAAGGCATAGTATGCTCATCATTTAAAATATGAGTAACTACACCTTCTCTTTTCCTGTTACCTTTTCCGAATGGAACTATTACTTTAGTACCTACATCAATCTCATTTTCATATTCCGGCGGAATTTCATAAGAAAACTCCTTATCAGCAAGAAAACTGATGTTGGATACACAAACCTGTGCACGCATAAATCCGTTTTACGCTTCTTCGGAAGCAATATCAAACTGAATTTTTGTATAACTGTCCTCAATAACCTTTGAAGCTTTTTCTTCTTGAGGAATAGAAACATTTACCTTTCCGTCTGCAATTTCCTTTACAGCAAGTGAAACTGCGTTTGCTTCAGTCATCTTAACATTATTTTTTTCGTTGATTTCTCTTGCTCTTTTTGCAACTGCAATAACAAGCTCATATCTTGTTCCTACATTTTCCTCTGTTGTAATTTTGTCTAAAAGATTGCCAATGGCAGGTCTTAACATCATAATAAAATCATCCTTTCTTTTTTTATTTTGATTTCTTAATTCAAACTTTTTTCTTGTTTGTACTTTTTTGATTTCTAAAATCAAAATATTTTCTTAAATCAAATTATTTTCATATTTTTCCCGTTTCAACTTTTCACTGCGAAGAATTGAAAACAAATCGGAAACTGCTGACTCAACAGTATCATTTTCAACGACATAATCATATTTCTCTATCATTGAAAACTCAGTTTTTGCAGTAGAAAGTCTTTTTAAAATCTGCTCCTCCGACTCGGTGTTTCTTCCTCTTAATCGGTTTTCAAGCTCCGAGAAGCTTGGCGGAACAACAAAAGTAAGAACAGCCTCCGGAAAATTTTCTTTGACCTTGAGTGCGCCCTGCACCTCTATTTCCAATATAACATCTTTTCCCTCGTTTAGTGCATCAATAACGGGTTTCTTTGGTGTTCCGTAATAGTTGTCAACATAACAAGCCCATTCTAAAAGCTCGTCATTTTCTATCATTTTTTCAAACTCAGCTTTCGTTTTGAAAAAATATGTAACGCCTTCTTTATCAATCGGGCGTGGTGAACGGGTTGTTGCAGATACAGACAAATAAATCATTCCATCTGCAACCTCTACGCTCTTTGCAACCACAGTACCCTTGCCAACTCCGGCAGGACCGGACACAATCATTAAAATTCCTTTTTTTTCTTTAGCCATATTTCCCTCCGGTATTATTCCTGTTGAGAATTTTCTGCTCTCTGGCATATTGTATCTGCCTGAAGCCCTGAAAGAATTATATGACCGCTGTCGGAAACAATTACGGCTCTTGTTTTTCTTCCGCACGAAGCATCAACAAGTATTCCTCTGTCCTTTGCATCCTGAATCATTCTTCTTACGGGTGCAGAATCCGGATTTACAATACTTACTACTCTTTCCATTGCAACAGCGTTACCAAATCCGATATTTAAAAGTTTCATATTATATCACCTTTTCTTCATTAAAAACATTGGTTTTATCAGCTTAAAAAACAAGGCTTTTTCACTGATATCACCGTCATTTCATTATATCTTATTTATTAAATTTTGTCAACGATTTTTTTGTTTTTGATATGTATCACTCTGTCACATATTTCAAACGAAGCTTGCTTATGCGAAATGATTATACAGGTTTTTCCCATTTTTCTTATATTTGAAAGAACCTTATACTCAGTTTTTTCATCAAGTGCTGATGTAGCTTCATCCAAAAGAAGAAGCGGTGCATTGAAATAAATCGCTCTTGCTATTGCAAGTCTCTGTACCTGCCCTTCTGAAAGCCCTAATCCTTTTTCACCAAGAACGGTATCAAAGCCTTCGGGAAGCTCATTTATAAAATCGTAAACCTCCGCCATCTTTGAAGCGTGAATTATTTTTTCTTCATCAATAGGTCGGTAAAAAGCTATATTTTCTTTTATTGTTCCCGACAATATAAGATTCCCCTGTGGTACATAAGATGAAAACGCATTATTTCTTACCTTTATATTTACAGCTACATTCCCTTTTTGCGGATAATAAATACCCATAATAATTTTAAGTAAGGTTGATTTTCCTATTCCTGATATACCGCCTATTGCGACGATTTCGCCTTTTTTTATTTTAAAATCAGCATCCTCAAAAATATATTCATTTCCGTCATACGAAAAGTACATATTTTTTATATCAACCATTGTTCCGTCAGCACCGATTTTTTCATCGGTTATAACATTTTCACTTCTGTCGTCTTCGATATCGTAGATATCCATAAGTCTTTCGGAAGATGCAATCATCGAAAAAAATTGCGGTATGCACGATGCAAGTTCCTTAAAAGGCGTCTGCACCTGACCTATAAGCTGAACAACGGCAGTAAGTGTTCCGACAGTCATAATTCCTTTGGCTACATTATAAGCACAATAAGAAAATGCAACATAATATCCTGCTGTAACGCTCAAATAAAAAATAACATTCATCGCAATACTTATGTAGTTTCTTTTCATATTGAAGCCGTAGTTTATTTTTTGAAAATCTCTTGATTTTTCAGTAACCTTGCCGACATTTTTATATGTTTTTACAACAAGCAGATTTTGGAGTGCTTCAAGCATAAACGACCTTGTTACACCGTCTGATTCCATACATTTTTTATGTAACGATTTCATTTTTCTTGAGTAAAGCCTTGTTGAGATAAGAACAATCGGTCCTAAAATAAGACTTACATAAGTTATCGTTCTATCAAGAGAAAAAAGAGCTATAAAAACAAAAATTATTCTTGTTATAAGAGAAAGAAAATTAGGAAGAATATTCATAATCCCCGTTACAACAACATTTGTATCGTTATAAATTCTGTTAAGAAGCTCTCCCGTATGAAAACCCGTTACTTCTTTATAGCTTTTTTTAAGAAGTGTATTAAAAATGCGTTCCCTTAAATTCATATTAAGATTGCAGGTTGTTTCGACACTGATAATTGTATAGGCACTCTGAAGTCCCAACTGAAAAAACACAAGGAAAATAAGCTGTGCAATACTGTAATAGAACTCTCTTGTAAATTCAGATTTAACAGCAATATCAAGGACAATTTTTGAATGAAGTGCAAATTTCACTCCGATACGGGAAATTGCTATTCCGATAACTATAAGAACGCAAAGGGGTAAATACACTTCCTTTGCCTGCTTATGAAGCCATTTTAAAACATTTTTTACCGGAACCTTCATATTTGGTATTTTCCTTTCGTTTTATTTTTGTCTTTTTATAAGACGGTATATTTTAAACAATAATTTCAAAAGAATATGTCTTATTCCAAAAAAATTAACCCATAAAAAAGCATAAATTCTGTAAAAAATTTCATCAGGAGAATAGAATTTATCTTTCCTTATAAATCCCGTTACTACCCCTATTATCTGGTCTTTTCTTACGGGATATTCTTTAACCGTTTCGTTATCGCCCGAAATAACAAAAGCGCCGTCTTTTTCTTTTAAAATACGGTGAAGAATATATCTTCCGTTATCTCTTTTATAAAAAACTATATCGTATTTTTTGCAAACTACATAACCGTCTTTTTTTGGCGGAATAGCCAAAACGACAGTATCTACCCTGCTTTTTAAAAGAGGATACATACTGTCTCCCGTAACCGTTAATTTAACTTTTTTTCCTAAATTAATACTTTCCTCTATAAACGGACCAAGCTCGTCCATATCACAGAGGCGTTTTTCAAATTCCATTTTTATATTCCTTTTTTATAAAATTAAAGCATATTATTTTTTCTTAAATTCTCCAAAAATGCTTTTACATCGTTTTCTATGACTTCTTCGGGGGCATCATACTCTGCTTTCATTCTTGAAACAAGCTCTTTTTCTGAGATTTCATCATTAAGAAGCTCCCATAAAAATGCGCCTGTATCATTAACTGTTATCATCGCGTTAAGATCTACAAAATCATTTCCGACAGGAACGATTATGAAGCTGTCGGCAACAGGTTTTAAAACAAAGCCTTCTTTTATTTTCATAAAAAATCTCCTCTATTTTCTAAAAAATATCTTAAAAAATCCCGGTTTATGATAACCATAATCAGTTTCGTTTTTCTCTATTTCCATATTCATAATAACAAGATGACCGTTATTACGGATATATTCGGCATAAGAACTGTCATATTTCTTTCTTATGTATGTATAGCCTTCCTCCATTTTTGGCGGTCTTGCGGAAATACTGTGTGTATCAGTTCCGAGAAGATGAATTTTCTTGTTTTTCATAAGCTTGTTTGCATTTTTTCTATCTGCTCTGTCAAAAAATGCAGCAGCATTAACCTGAAAATATACATCAAGCTTTTCAAGCTTTTTAAACTCACGCTCGTTCTGATAGTATCTTTCCACATGGGCAATTATCGGGACAAGATTTTTCCTTGCGATAAGCGTATAAAGATAATCAAACATTCCGTCCTGCCAAGTTGAAAAAGGCATCTCAATAAGAATATAGTCTGTTCCCTCTATTGAGAGTTTTTCAATATCCTTAATCTCGCTTAAATCGCAGTTAAAGCTGACTTCTGCACCAAGGCGGAAATCTATATCTGTTATATTCTGCTTTTCAAGCTCTGCTTTTAAAAGAGCGAAGCTTTCATCTCTTTTTTTAATAAAGCTTTCTACATCATTGTTCTCACTGTACAGGTAATGAGGTGTGCATATTATAGTCTTAATCCCCTGATTTATACATTCCTTAACCAGCACAACAGCTGTTTTCAAATCTTTTGCGCCGTCATCAAGAAACGGAAGAATGTGAGAATGGATATCAACATATCCTTCCATGTTATGTTCCTCCATATTCTGCGTGAATAGCCGAAATAGCCTCATATTTTCAGGAATTTAATATTAATCGGCTGAATTTGGTTATTTTTCGCTACCCTTCGGATTGGACTCATAATATCCTTTTCCGTAATAGCCTTTGCTATAATAATTTCTGTAATATTTTTTATAGTAGCTCTTTCTGTATTTTTTTGCGCCTTTATAATAGTTACCCTGCGGGTCAACGGCATCATTAAGAATAAATCCGAGTGTCTTTACACCCGCAAAATTCATTCTGTCAAGCGCTTCCGTTACTGATTTATGGTCAGTTATGCCCTGTCTTACAACAAGTGCAGCACCGGAAACAACGGGTGAAAGAATAATCGCATCGGATACCATATTTACAGGCGGTGTATCAATAATGATATACTTATATGTCTTTTTAAGTTCTTCGATAAGTGCTTTCATTTCTTCGCTTCCCAGAAGTTCACCCGGGTTTGGCGGAATGTGTCCGCTTGCAAGAATATCAAGATTTTCATAGTTTGTATGAAATATTGCTTCTTCAACTGTACAGAATTTTCTCAAAACATTTGTAAGACCTACTTTAGTTGCAACCTTGAATATTTTGTGTATTCTCGGTTTTCTTAAGTCGCAGTCGATAAGAAGGGTTCTGGCACCTGTCTGCGCAAAAGCAACAGATAAATTGGCGCAGTTTGTAGTTTTTCCCTCCATAGGCCACGAGCTTGTTACTAAAATAACGCTGTTTTCTTCCTCAGGAAGTGCAAAAACCAAATTAGTTCTACCCGATTTATATGCTTCTCTCATAGCAAAGTTGCTGTCTTCGCCAACAAGTCTTACAGTTCTTTTTGAAGGAGTGTTATTGGAGGAATAATCATATCCTTGTGAATATTCATATGCTCCTTTATCTTTTTTGGAAGAAAACAATTTTTCAAAAATACCGGCTTTTTTTGTTTCTGTCTGTGGAGCTTCAGCTTTGGTTTTATTCTCTTTAGGCGCCTTATTGTTCTTAGCCATTTTTGTTTTCCCCCTTTACTTCTTCAACTTTACTTTTCTTATTCTGATTCACCTTTGAACCATAACCGTAGGAATATCCGTAATAACCGTACGAATAGCCTCCGTATCTCTTTTTATAGTTATAATAAGATTTTGAAGATTTATTTCTTCCGTCAAGGTTAGGGATAACAGCAAGAAC